>JAADIB010000395.1 GCA_013151565.1 Chlorobiota bacterium | reverse complement strand
AAATGAATTACTCTGTTTGCAGCTATCACATTTCCGTTTCCGTCCTTCAGATCTGTTATTCCCCACAATGTTATGTATGAAAACATCTTAGGCATTAATCCGTTGCCGATACCGGTATTCCCGTGCATCTCTTTATCAATTCCAACACCGCCGTAAAATGTATGATCGCCGGTTCCCTCAGCTTTATGAATTATTTTTATGTTATCAATCACAAACATATCACCGTTTGGTCTCTGATATTTAATGTTTACGTTTTGGACAATATCTCCCGAAGATTCGGAATCTTTGTCAGTCTTATCTAGAACGTCTAAAGTATATGAGCCTGAACCGAAGGCTACTTTATTGGAAAATGGGGTTGGAGACATTGCCGGATTTACAGCTGCCGGACCCGGAAGTATTTCAAAGACTTTCTTCCAATCCCTGTTGGCATTTGTTAATTCAACATTTTCCCACATCATGTGAATGAACCCATGATCTGTACCAGGAATAGGTGAAGAATTTCCGTCTTTATCTAGAGGTGGTAAAATAACATGTGTTTGTGCCATCCAAGTATCATGATCAGATTTATCATTATCAACTTCTGTTATTAATCCCATGTCTTTGTTTCTAACATTAGCTGCAGTCATGATATGTACTATTCTATTTGCGGCGACAACTTCACCGGTATTTGCGTCTTTTAGATCAACAATTCCCCATAGAGTTATATAAGCAAGCATTTTAGGCATTAAACCTGTTCCAATTCCACTATTACCGTGCATCATTTTGTTCAGACCTACGCCCCCGTAAAAAGTATGATCTCCCATACCATCGGGTTTATGAATTATATTGATTTTATCGATCTTGAATTTCTTACCATTGTTTGCTGTGAACTCAATATTAACCGAAGAAACGGCATCGGTTGAGTTTTGTGAATCAACATCCACATTATCTTGAACAACAAGTTCGTATTTACCGTCAGTCATTTGAATGTTGTCGGAAAAAGGTGTCGGGTTCATCGCTGTATTGATCACTGCCGGTCCTGGCAAAACCTCATAAACTTTACCGGATGAAGAATTTTTGCTTCCTTTGAATAATACTGTACTTGAATAATCAGCAGAGCTTGTTGAATTCAATGTCGAATTTTTCTGAGTTGTTACAGGAGAGTCCTCCGAACATGCTGCTGCAAAAAAGAATAATGAAACTATAAATGCAAGTGAAAGAAATCTTTTTGTGACATAAGGCATATTACCTCCGTTTATTAATTGATTAAATTTTATAACCAAACATAATGTCCTTTTTGCTCTTGTACTGTCAGGTATACGACATAAAGGGAGATGAACGAGAATATAGTTCTATATTATTTTATTAACTCATGTAGCAAAATTTGATTTTTCTTTTTTGATTTTTCTCAACCCACCCCTAAATCCCCTCCCAAGAGGGGACTTTTTCTGGTTGTAACGGTTGTACTGTGATGAAATACGATGTAGGCGCAAGCTTCATGTCTGCGTAAATAAAATTGCTTTGACGTTATCGTCCACACGGTGACGTTGAAGCTACTTCATCAATGACGACAAATAAAAGAGAGAAAGTTTTTGTTAACCGCAAAGGCGCGAAGACGCAGAGGTCTTTAATTTGCGTTAAAACCCATTTTCTGTTTTGTCCTTTCTCCACGGCATAAATGCCATGGCAATGTAGTCGTAGGGAATGAAAATCTTCGTTCCTTATAATTGTCAGAGATCCAACTTTTATAAAAAGTCGGGTTGCTGTTAACAAATTGTAATCTCAGAGGGATTGCATTATTGTAGAAAAGAAAATCAAAAGAGAATTGCATAAATCCCATCGGGATTTAATTATAACAACAAATAATAAAACCTCTACAAGGTTTAATATGGGTCACCTATTTAATTTCTATAATAATCAAATTCCTACGGAATTTTTGAGATAACTGTGTATGGTCACATATTATGCGAGATTCAATACAAATTTAGAATCCCAACTTTTTAAAAATGTTGGGATTCTTTTAGGTGTCTATTAAAATAATAGCGGTTGCCGTCCACACGGTGACGACGTTGAAGTTACTTCATCAATGGGTGGTGACACCAAATGAATTTGGGTTAAAACTCATTTTTTTCTATTTTGTCCTTTTCTCAACCCACCCCCGCCTACCGGTAGGCAAGCTTTACGTCTGCGTAACTAATACTTTTTCGTTGACATAAAGTCAACGGATACAATGCACCTAATCACCGAGAGTTGTAGAGGTCTTCTATTATGCGACACATACAAACGCAATATTAAAAAAATTATACTTTTCTTAACCGAGATGAATCTCGCTCTACAAGCTTGTAGGGAACAAAGAGCTTTGTTCCTTATTATTTATTTTCTTAGCGGCTTAGAGTCTCTGCGGTAAAGAAACTTCTCGTTTAGGCTTTTGTTAAAATAATAATTCCAATAAATGTCATATAAGCGACACTATGTATTATTCATAATCGTATATTGTTATTATATTTTTCATTTAATTATTACACATCACAATATATAAAGGAGTCACCATGAAGAAGGTAGTAAATTCATTTTTCGTACTTGCATTTTTAGTAGCACTTTCAACAACTGTTTTTGCACAGGAAAAACCTGCGCATAAGCATTCCGACAAAGCAATGACACAAGATGTTAAGCATGTATGTACTGACGAATGCTTAACAAAGGGTTGTGATTATGTAAAAGCTAAAGAAGCGAAAGCAGCGATGGAAGCAAATACCGTAGCCGTTAAACATGTTTGTACGGAAGAATGTAAAACTAAAGGTCACGATTATGTAAAGGCAAAAGAAGCAAGAGCAGCTTTAGATAAAAATCAAGATGGCTTCATTTACGAATGCCCGATGAAATGTGAAGCAGGCGACCAAGCGGGTGAATGTTCAAAATGCGGAATGGAACTGAAGAAAGTTTCAGTAAAAGAGTCGTAAAAAGAATTAATCTGACGTTAGCTCTCAAGTGAAGTTCTCGAGCCAACTTACAAGTATGATCTACTAGTATTTGAAAAACCCAACTTTAATACTTGCTAACAAGTTTAAAAAAGTTGGGTTTTTATCAAACCCGCTAAAAGAACGTAGGACAAAATATCTCTACGGTTAAAATCTATTTCTTCTGCTTTAATATTTTATCGATACTGTTAATCAACTTTTGTGATTTTTCTTTATATCTGTCGTCATCAGTTGTTATCTTCATTATATCAAGAATAAAAGCTTTCACCTCTTCGGGATGTTCTTCTCGCAGATGCCAGCCAACGCGATTAATACCATCTTCAACGGTTTCTTTAACAGAAGGATCTTGGTAGTATTCCTTTAAGACACCTAACGAGGCAAAATTATCAATATGACCAATTCCATCAAGAGCAATATTTTTTTCATTACTGGTTTTTGCATTCTGTAGTGATTTCTTGTATAGCTCGACTTTAGCTGAGTCGCTTAAGTTTTTGTCCGTTGCGATAAAACTAGTGAAGCCTTTAAGAGCCGTTTTTCTAACTTTTTCACTTTCCGCATTTTCTGTAACTTTCAGAAGATCGTACAAAGGTTCAGAAGTTGCCCAGCTTGAAAGTCCTTCGATCGCAGCTATCTTGATCTGTTCGTCATCACTCTTGCTGTTCTGTTTTAATACTTCTAAAGCTGCAGAATTGTTTGTGTAACCAAGCAATCTGAGAATAGAACATTTATTATCTATTGAATTAACCGAATCAAATTTCTTGATCAAGTAATCAGCGAACTTTTTGTCTGGTGATCTTTCCGCAATTTTAGAAATAGTTCTTTCCATTCTTTTCCTATCGTTGTGATAGGGGAGAGCAAGTAATTTTTCCGTGAGAAGTTTTAGGTTCTTATTTGTTGCTACTTCAGCCAGCGCGGAATATGTTGCGGTACGAACCTGTCTATCTTTAGAATTGGTATTTTCAAGTAAAACATCAGCTGCGGAATTGATCCCTCTTTCACCTACTGCCTTGATCAATTCAATTTTAACAGATTTATTTGCCTTAGGAATATTGGCGACAATTGTTTCATCAACATTTTTGTTGTTGAGAAGATAAAGACAAGATCGTGCCGCTTTTCTTTCATCACCGCTTTTTTTAGCAGCTATTGTCGCAATAGTAATAACATCTCCCGCATCGCCTATTTTCGCTAAAGCATTAAGAGAGGCAATCCTTACAAGGGATACCCTAGATCTTAGAGTCTGTAAAACGTATTTATGTGAACCTTTATCAGCGCGGCTTTCAATTACGCCTAAAAGCTGGATCTGATTTTCGGGTGAAAGTTTAGGCAAAAGTTTTGAAAACTTTGTTACTTCATAATCTGAGGGAAGATCACGCAGTTTTGAAATTGCAATATACTTTATAATTCCTTCACCGTTTAAAATGGCATCATAAATTATTTCATCTTTATTTGGAGATGTGTTTAATAATCCGATAAAAGCTCCTTGCCTTATAGGGATAGACATATCTGTATTGTAAAGGTTATGAAACATTTTATTAGCTCTTGAAGGATCTTTCGCAACAAGATGATCGGCGCATCTTAAGTATGAATCTGCTACTACTTCGCGAAGTTTTTTATTTGGGGTATTGATCTCGGCAGCTAAGTATTTTATACTCTCATCACCTTGTATATCGCCCAATGCAGAAGCCGCAGTTTCCGCTATTTCCTCGTCCTTACTCTTAAGTAGCTTGCCGAGCGGAGCGGCTGCCTTTTTACTTTTACGGACGGATAAGGTGGTAATAACTCCCAATTTTACTTTCTTTGTCCCTTCGTTCAGAGCTTCGAGTAATGCATTATCAACTTTATCACCGGGAATATCTTCCAATGCGTAACGCGCAATATTGGTGGTCTTTTCGTCCTTCAGCATTTTAGCTAATACCGGTACGGATCTTTCCGAACCGATAATCCTCAATTCTCTGCACACGAATTGTTTGCTTGCGAATGTTGCATCTTTCTGCAGGAAACGAAGTATACTCTCTTCAACCGCTTCACTTTCACTTTTTGATTTGGCAGCTTCTACCACCAAATCTGAGAACTCTGATAGTTTTGTCCTGTCCTGACCAAATTCATAATCGGTTATCTGTGATAAAAGCTGGTCGGCTTTCTTTCCCATATTGGAGCATGCTGTTAATTGGAATAAGAGGATCAATATTAACAGAGTACTTAGAGTTCTTGTAAACTTTTTAATATTTTCTTTTATAATCATTTTATAAAACCTTTAAGAGTTTTCAAATTAAATTATTTTATATGTGATACGGGCTTCTCATCGGTCTGCCCTGCAGTCTTGAGGCAACAGGATCTCCGATTATTTCTTCGGTATCAGTGTTGAACTTGATCTTTCTATCCAGCAGCATCGCTATTTGTCCCAAGTGTCCCGGAATTACAGAATGATGAGCCGTTTCGCAAGGAGTTATAGTTTCCTTTCTGCTTCTGATACAATCGAGGAAATTTCTATGATGACCGGGCGACTTAAACAAATGGATTTCATTTGGTTTTATTTTGTCCTTCAGCAGCAGCTTGTTGCTTGAGTCAATAGCACCGCCGCGGTTGACCCATACCCAGCCTTCATCACCTATCCATTTTGTTCCCGTCGTTCCATTACAGATCTCAGGATGTCCACCGGCGAGAATTATTTTTACACCTTTTTTATATTTACTCTCTACCCAATATTTTGTCGGACTGTTCCATAACCCGGTTTTAGGAAATTCTCCATTCCCAGATACTTCTATTGGACTTGTTCTGTCAAATCCCAATCCCCAATGGGCAATGTCGTTATGATGACCAATCCAATCCATTAACTGACCGCCGCCGTAATCAAGGTGCCATCTCCAGCTTTTATGAACTCTAGCCGAAGCGTAGGGGGCATACGGAGCCGGTCCAAGCCAAGTTTCGTAATCCAGTTCAGGAGGAGGCGCTGTAATTGTATCTGTCCCGCCGAAATCGGAATGACCCGAAGGCAATCCAACCTCAACAGTATGGATTTTCCCAACTCTTCCATTCCTAACTAGTTCTGAAGCAAATCTAAAATTACCTTGCGATCGCTGCCAGCTTCCCGTCTGCCAAATTCTGCCGTACTTTTTTACAGCGTTACAAATAGCTCTTCCTTCCATAAGATTGTGTGATAGCGGTTTTTCACCGTAGATATCTTTTCCCGCTCTTGCAGCCGCCACTGCTATTATTGCATGCCAGTGATCGGGTACTGCAATTGAAACCGCATCAATATCACCTCGTGCAAGCAGCTCTTTGTAATCATGATATGTATCGCATGCTTTATTTCCATAAAAAGTATCGACTGTGTTTTTCGCATCCTTCAAATGGTTCTTGTCAATATCGCAAACAGCAACAACGATAGCGTCTTTCTCTCTAAGAAATGCATTCATGTTCCAAGGACCCTGCCAGCCAAGCCCGATACAGCCGATTCTGATTTTATCACTGGGAGCAATGAAATTATTCTTCCCGAATACGGTTGAAGGAACGATGTAAGGGAAAGCAGTTAATCCGGCTATTGCTCCGGCGCTTCTTTTTATAAATTCTCTACGATTCTGTTTCTTTGTTTTCATCTATTTGTGACTCCAATTTTTAAATATTTTTGTTTAGTCTCTCATTGCCCAAAGAATCCCGCGTTTTGTAATTTCCATTACCTGCTTAATGTCAAAGTTATCAATCGAATGACCGATAGAACTGTAAAAAACTTTTCCTTTGCCGTACATCTTTTTCCAGACCACGGGCATAACAACGCCTTTAGTCCAAGGGGCGTGTTCACCAGAAAAAGTTGTTGTCGCAAGAACATCCACACCTGGATCGACAAGCATGTAATACTGTTCTGATGTTATCTTAAAATCTGACAATCCTTTAGTGATAGGGTCGTCGTGGTTTACAATATTGACTTCGTACTCAACCTTTCCGCCTGGGTGGGCGACAAACTGCCCGCCGACCATGAAAAGATAATTTGTGTTACCTCTAAAAGAATCACCAAGTCCGCCATGACAACCGGCAATGCCAGTTCCATCCATAACCGCAGACATTAGCCCGTCGCTTTCTTCCTTTGTTAAATTACCCATAGTATATGATTGAACTATGAGATCAAAGTTTTTCATTTTTTCTTTATCGGCATAAATATCGAGTGAGTTAGAAACAACAACGTCAAATCCTTGTTCCTTTAACCAAGGTACGAATAGATCTTTGAATTTTTCTGGTTTGTGTCCCTTATAACCGCCGTAAACCAGTAATACTGATTTTTTCTTCTGCGGTTCATTTGGTTTTGCATGAATTGTAAATGCAAAAAAGAAAAGAAGGATGAATAAGCTTGATAATTTAAATAAGTTGATTTTCACAATACCTCCGATATATTTTGTTGTCGGTTAAAATTTGGCTCAGATTGCTGTAGAAAAAATGTATAATTAACTCTGCTCATCATAACTGAATAGATTAAAAATAAAAATTTTGTGTCGGGATATCTAAGCTAATTATTTATTTTAACAATTTCAGAAGAAAATTAACAATCGTTTGTCTTTGTAAATTTTTAATATTTAGAAGTTGGCATATAAGTTGCTTTAAACACGGAGAAATTAATCAAGGAGAATTATGAAAAGAATAATCTATATCATTCAATTATCAATAATTTTAACAAATATTGGCTTTGCACAGTGGAATTCAAAGTGGAATTCGTCAGATATTTCATCTGTCAATGTCTCCGGCTGGTTAAAATTTGAAACAAACCTCGACAAAGGGGGCGAACGATTCTACATTGTGGACGCATCCAAATTTTCTATAATGACAAATGAGTATTCCGAAACTCCTCAGTATACCTATACTTTTACTTCAGAAGAAGTTGCTTCGGGTAATTTGATTTACTCTTTGGGATATGATTTAACAGGTGACAATTATGTAGAGTTTTATATTTTAATTACAGAAGGGACCACAGATCAATATAGACAATCATTTAAAATTATTGATATTACAAACGGTAATACTGTTTTTGAAAAGAGTAATTCTGTATACTTTTATACCTATCCGGTAGTATGGGATATTGATAATGACGGTATTTTAGAGTGCTCATTTGCAAGGTATGACTATCCGAATTTTATTAACTATGTTTATGAAGTTTATAGTACCGGAGTTGTTGCCGGTGCAGAAGGGAGCTTACCTGTCAATCTGAATTTTGAACTAAAGCAGAATTATCCAAATCCTTTTAATCCGGCTACGACTATTGAATATACATTAAATAAACCCGGATATGTTTCAATTGACATTTATAATATTAAAGGGGAACTTGTTGATAATGTATATTCCGGCTTCAGAAAAGAGGGGACGTATAAAGAAGTTTGGAACGGTGAAAGTAGGATAGGGAATAAAGTTTCTTCAGGAACATACTTTTACCAGATATCACAGGAAGGAAAGAAAATAACAAAGAAAATGCTGCTGCTTAAATGATCAGTGGTAATTACAATAAAGTTTAGGAATATTTTTTTTAGAAAATCAAATGGATAGAAAAATGGAAAATTATAAGATGCTAAATAATGTTGCAGTCAGTGAAAATGGGTTTTTGTTTTTACCCGGCACCGGTGAGTCATTCACTCTGAATGAAATTGGTAGAATGATTTTGGAATACCTTAAAGAAGGCAACTCAAGCAATGAGATAATCGAAAAAATTGCCGGCGAATATGATGTAGACGAGACAGTCGCAGAAAGAGATTTTAATGATTTTATTAACCAACTCAAAAATTTTAGAATAGTAGATGCGATATGAAAATTGCAGTAACAGGATTGAATAATGTAGATAACCCGGGACCTGGAGTTCCGGTGATAAGAGGAATTCGTGAAGCAGATGATTTTGACGGTGAGATCATAGGACTGATCTACGACGCTTTGGAACCGGGTGCTTATATGAGCGAAGTTGCAAGTAGAAATTATCTAATTCCTTATCCTTCGGGCGGGCTGGATATATACTTTGAAAGATTATCGCAAATAAATGAGATTGAGAAGATTGATGTGATAATCCCGACCTTGGATGCCGAAATGTTTGCGTTTGCAAAACTCAAATCTAAGCTAGAATCGATAGGGATAAAAACTTTAGTCCCGACGGTTGAGCAGTTGACAATTAGAGGAAAGGATAAACTTTTCAGCTTCTGTGAAAAATATAATATTTCGGCGCCTAAGAATTATTTGGCTTCATCGGTGCAAGACCTTTATAAACTTCCTTCAGAATTGAAATATCCTGTTGTAATTAAAGGTATTTTTTATGATGCATATATTGCTAACAATTTTGATGAAGCGGAAAGCTATTTTAGAAAAATTAGTTCTAAGTGGGGTTACCCGATTATTGTGCAGGAATATATTAAAGGAAGTGAGTATAATGTTTGTGCGCTTGGCGATGGGGAAGGCGGAACAGTTGGCGCGGTCGCAATGAAAAAACTTTTCATAACTGATAAAGGAAAAGGCTGGGCTGGAGTTTCGATTGAGGATGATGAAATAATTGATATTTCCCGAAAAGTCATAGAGGAGTTAAATTGGATAGGCGGTGCTGAGTTTGAATTTATGAGAGACGAAGAGACAAATAAAAATTATCTGCTGGAGATCAATCCTCGTTTCCCGGCATGGGTTTACCTCGCTGTTGCAGCAGGACAGAATCTGCCGCATGCCGCAGTACAACTTGCACAAGGTAAAAAAGTTGAAACGTTTGAGAGTTACGAAGTCGGTAAAATATTTATCAGATATTCGTGGGATCTAATTACCGACATTAAAAAATTTGAAGAGATTACAGTTAAAGGAGTATTAAATAATGAGTAAAAAATATTATGAACGACCTGTTATAATTAAACAGCATTCAGGCATGATGAATAAATTTGGTTCTTCGCCGTCACTTCCGCCGATAACGGAAGTTGAAGGAATACCGGTAAAGGAACTTACAGAGAAATATGGTTCGCCGCTATTTACTTTTTCCGAAAGGAAGATACGGGATAACCAGCGAAAAATGTTGAGAATTTTCAAAACAAGATATCCGAAAGTTCAATTTGCATGGTCATATAAGACAAATTATCTTGGGGCTATCTGCTCGGTATTCCATCAGGAAGGTTCGTGGGCAGAAGTCGTATCGGAATTTGAATATGATAAAGCTAAAGGTCTAGGCGTTGACGGACAGCACATCATCTTCAATGGTCCTGATAAAACCGAGGAAGCTCTGGAAAAAGCAGTTAAGGATAAGGCTAAAATACATATCGACCATTTCGATGAACTTTATTCTTTGATGGAAATAACCGAAAGGTTGAACCTAAAAGCTGATGTGGCGATCAGGGTGAATATGGATACAGGCATTTATCCTAAGTGGGATAGGTTCGGATTTAACTATGAAAACGGTGAAGCTGCGCAGGCTCTTAAAAGAATTGCGATGAACGATAATCTTAATTTGATTGGTCTGCATACGCACATCGGTACATATATAATGAGTGCCGAGCCATACCGCCAAGCAGTAATTGTGCTTGTTGAATTGGCGAATATGCTTAGCAAGCAGTATGATATTGCACTTGATTATATTGATGTTGGGGGCGGACTTCCTTCAAACAATACTTTGAAAGGGCAATACTTGGATGCTGAGCAAATACTTCCGACTTACGAACAATACGCAGATGCAATTACCGCTCCGCTTTTCGATCTGAACTTAAAGCCGGATGAACTTCCTACATTAATATTGGAAAGCGGTCGTGCATTAATTGATGATGCCGGTTATTTATTAAGTACGGTAATTGGGAACAAGAGATTATCAAATGGTAAAAGGACTATAATCATTGATGCAGGAGTTAATTATCTGTTCACGAGTCACTGGTTCAATCACAAGATTGCACCGGCTCAGCATAGTGGAAGTTTTACAGAAAATTCTGCTGTATATGGTCCGCTCTGTATGAACATTGACGTTTTAAGGGAAGATATTGTGCTGCCGACAATGAGGAAGGGAGATCAAGTTGTTATTCTTTATGTCGGCGCTTATAGCGTAACCCAGTGGATGCAGTTTATAACGCTGCGACCAAATGTAGTAATGATAATGGAAGACGGCAGTGTTGAAGTTATTCGGGAGAGTGAAAAGTTAGAAAACATCACTTCATCTGAAAAAGTTCCGGAAAAACTAAATTCATTCTCACTGAAATAATTAGGATTGGAAAAATGTCATTTTATCTAGACTCGATATTCTACAGTTACGCACAGATCTTCTTCTCGAACCGGCGCTGGTTTGGGGTTGCAGCATTGTTGATCACAATGATCGATCCGCAAATCGGTTTGCTTGGATTGATGGGCGTTATAATTGCAAATGGTTTGGCGATCTTTCTGAATTTTGATAAAGAAAAGATCCAAAAAGGTTTTTACGGTTTTAACCCGATACTTATTGCCGCTGCAATAGGTTTCTTTTTCGAATTGACCCCGTTTCTTTTTGGGATCATAATCGTATTTATACTGCTTACGTTTTTTATCTCAGCTGCGCTGGAGCATCTAATGGCAAATGTATTCAATCTTCCCGGATTGAGTCTGCCCTTTATTCTATCGCTCTATGTCTTCTTGATATTCATCTCCAGTTTCGGCACAGTTTATTACAAGGACATTACATTCCTCAGTAATAGTACAATAGTTTTTTTACCTGAGTATATAAATATCTTTTTAAAGTCATTTGCTCTTATTCTTTTACAGCCAAGCAGCATTGCGGGATTAGCATTTCTGATCATCGTACTCTTTTTCTCACGTGTGATGTTCATAAATACAATATTTGCTTTTGCAGTGAACTTCATTATCCTTCATCTGTTGTTTCAGAATGTTAGTGAATCATTGATTATCCTTACATCTTTCAATGCAATTTTAACAGCTTTTGCACTTGGCGGAAGCATGATAATTATTTCGAAGAAAACCATACCGCTTCTTTTTATTACGTTACTGTTCATTATCATCTTTACCGTGTTCTTTGAAAATCTTTTAGATGAAAAAATGCTGCCGGTTCTCGTTCTTCCTTTTAACTTTGTAGTTCTCTCAACTATTTACAGCTTGAAGTTCAGACAGGAGAACACAGACCTCACATTGCTCTATTTTAATCCAGGTTCACCCGAAGAGAATTATTACTATCACCAGAATCGAATAACGAGGTTCGAAGGATTCAAATACCTTTTCCCGGAACTTCCTTTCTGGGGGGAATGGAAAGTCTCGCAGGGGTTTAACGGGAAGCACACGCACAAGAATGATTGGAAATATGCCTGGGATTTTATTATTGAAGGTGATAACAAAAAGGAATTTGAGAATGACGGCAATGTTTGCGAGGATTATTTCTGTTTTGATACTCCCGTTATTGCTCCGCTGGATGGAACTGTAGTTAAAGTAATTGATAATATAGATGATAATAAAATAGGTGAAGTAAATATTAAGCAGAACTGGGGAAATACTATTGTTATTGATCATGGCGAAAGACTGTTCTCTGCTCTTTCACATCTTAAAAAGAAATCAATAACAGTGAGCGAGGGTGATAAAATTAAAAAAAGCGATATTATTGCGAAGTGCGGTAATAGCGGACGATCGCCGTATCCGCATCTGCATTTCCAATTCCAGTTGACTGATAAAATAGGTGACAAGACTTATAAATTTCCATTCTCACACTTTGTCTATCGCAGCAATGGTGATCTAGGTATGCGCTCTTTTACATTTCCTGAAGAGGGTACATATGTAAGAAATATTGAAACACATAAAGTAATAAGGAAAGCATTTGATTTTAAACTAGGTGATGAATATATTTTTAACTATTCACTGAATGGTAAAAGCGGTAAAGAGCATTGGGAAGTAAAAGTTGATATATTAAATAATATGTATATTGAAAATGATAACGGTTCAAGACTTTATATTTACTTGAGTGATAAAGTATTTTACTCAACTAATTATATCGGGAAGAGAGATTCGGTTCTATACTTCTTCTATTTGAATGTGATAAGTGTTCCGTTCGGTTATTATGAAAAATTGAACTGGTATGATAAATATCCGATTTCGATAACCGTTAAAAGTTTCGTTAGATATTTATCGGAGTTTATATTATTATTTAGTCAACAGATATCTTCTCAAGCAGAGTTGAATTGGGTTGAACTGGAAGACCAGAAATTCAAACTGGTTTATGACTTGGAAAACAAAGGAAGAGGATTATTCAGTTTCTTTAAAGAGAAATCGAATGGTGAACTAGTAATATCTTCTGAAGGAGAGTTAAGTTCAATTGAAACAAAAAATGAAAAAATTAAATTTAAAGCAGAATTAATTAATAATGAAAATGAGGAAGACAATGAACAGACTAAGTAAATTCATTCTTATTCTTTTGGCTCTATCTTTTGCTAACATTTCCTATGGATTTAATATTACAAAAGAGGATAGACTTAAAGCGTTTAAGAATTCTATCTCGGAAGAAGCAATAGGGAATTATGAAAAAGCAATTGCAATAATAAAAGTTGTGTATACAGATAATCCAAATGATTATTTAGTGAACATCAGGTTAGGATGGCTTCATTATCTTGCAAAGATGAATGAATCGTCGGTGAAATATTATAAAGAAGCTGTAAGGATCAGTAATAACAGTATTGAATCGCTGCTTGGATTAACCTATCCCTACGCAGCAATGAATAATTGGAGTGAGATCAAAAGCATATACAAAAAGATATTGGATGCCGACCCGCGGCACTATACGGCTAATCTCAATCTTGCTAAAATATATTTTAACACAGCCGATTATCTGAATTCAAAGATCATTCTGGAAAAACTTCAGGATTCATATCCAAGTGATTATGCCGTAAATCTTTATTTAGGCTGGACATACTATTATCTGGGCAGCAAAACAAAAGCTTACGATCATTTTGTTACCGCTTTAATTGTAAATCCTAATGATGCTAGTGCAAAGGAAGGTTTGAATTTAAGCAGATAATACTCTGAAATAAATGATTTTGTTGAATTAAATTAATTGTCCGGATAAAAATGAACATACGAATATTTAAAATAGAAAAAATATTACTGCTGCTGATAATTTCTGTTACAGTGATTTCGGCGCAGACTCCTAAAACATCCTTTACTGCAAGCGCATACTATACTATGGGTAATTATTCTACTAATAATTCATCCGAAAGTTTTTCGTTTTACGGTATTGTAGATATTAAGAATCTGGATAAGATTATTTTAGGTTATGATAATCTCACAATTGATATCCCCGATTCGAATTGGATATACGAGCAGAATTTCTTTGTAATCAGCGGGATGAAAAACCTCTATCCGTTTTATCTAAAATTTGATTATGCATATGCCGGCGGGCGGTATGCTGAAAAGTATAGGGGAAAATACTATTACGGTTCTATTACCGATGCGACACATGTTTTACATGCATCACTGCTTTACAATTGGAATTTATTCTTCTTCGGTGTTGGCGGAACTTATACAAAAGGTACCGGGTATTATGATTTGAATACAACTTATGTCGAGGGGAAAATTACATGGCACCCTTCGAATTATTTTAACTTAAGTTTAATGCCGGCTTATACTACTACTGATGATAACCGCAGCGGATCATCACTCGGCGCAGAAATATTTTATTCCCCGGTATCATTCGTTAACTTTTCTTTTCGCGGCTTTATAGGCGACAGAGTAACTTATTACAATTCCGATTATCAAACTATCTACAACCAGATAGAAACACAGACTAAAGCTTTCGGAATTATTGTGAGGTTATTGGCAGATAAGCCGTTTAATATTATTGGTGCATATCAATCGCGTGACTTTACATATTACACAATTGAATATTTTACTGCCGGTATCAGTTATAAGTTCTAAGCTAGATTCTGGATACTCGATACTGGTATCTAGCTTCAAGTATCCAGCATCTAGTAACCAGTATCAAGAATCCATTGCAATAACATTTTCCTCTATCAATTTTATCTTTCCTGTTTTCATTTTTGCAACACCCTAATAATTTTCGGATATAATATTATATCTCTCAGCTAGCCTATCGTCCATAAGTAGAATTGACATCGTGTGTTTTGAATCAGGCAAAATATTCTCCTTCAGACTGTCTTTCTTTGCCTATAAAAATGAAACTGTCCTTTATTATTGAGTTTTTCAGTGACGACTATTTTAATGCTACCAGTGTCTTAGAGCAATACTGTCAACTTTAAGTGTTATCATTCCGTATGCTTATGCACGAGATATAACATTTTTCAAAAATATTTTCTTAAGTTGACAGTATTGTACTTATAGACTGTATATTTGTAACCAAAATCATGATTAATGATTATAATATCACAGAAAAATTTACTCAATAATTAACTTTCCATGCAGCATTCCCATTCCGCACTGGAAATTATATTCACCAGGTTTATCTATTTTTAGATCTACCGGGATTGTTTTAAAAGGTGTTAAAGTTGCTTTTTTACCTAGATCAGAAAATATTACTTCTTCAGAGCAAGCTGCTGTTTCCTCTCTTATAAAATTTAGCTTGATAGGTTTTCCCGCTTTAAATATTAAAACATCCGGCGTATAACCACCTTTAACTTTTATCACAGCTTCTTGTATGCCAGTATCAGATGCTTGAATTTTTACGCCTTTCTTTTCTGAAAACCAGAAATACCAAGCTACTAAAACTGATAAACCTACTCCCACAATTATTACTATTATTTGATCGAGTGCCATTTTATAATCTCCTTTTTTTATCTATTATGTATAGATTTATTTAAAATTTTGGTTTAAAATTCCTTAGTCTATTTGCATTAGTTACAACCGTAACGGAACTAAACGCCATAGCTGCGCCAGCTAATAACGGCGAAAGCAAAAGTCCGAAGAACGGGTAAAATACTCCAGCCGCGATCGGCAGACCAAGTCCGTTATAAAAGAATGCGCCAAATAGATTTTGTCTAATATTTTTCATAGTAGCTTTAGAAAGCTGTACTGCTAGAACAACCCCTTTTAGACTTCCTTTAATCAGGGTTATATCCGAAGCTTCAATTGCCACATCAGTTCCGGTTCCTATTGCCAGTCCAATGTCTGCTTGAGCAAGTGCTGGTGCATCGTTTATTCCGTCTCCAACCATTGCTACAATCTTTCCTTCATTCTGAAGTTTCTGTACATTAAGAGCTTTATCTTCAGGGAGAACTTCCGCTAGTACTCTGTCAACACCAACCTGCTTTGCAATCGCATTTGCAGTTCTCGTATTATCGCCTGTTATCATTACTACTTCTAGACCGAGTTTCTTCAGTTGGATAATGGCATCAACAGAATCCTCTTTTACTATATCGGCAACAGCAATTATACCGGCTGCTTTATTATCTATAGCCACAAACATCGGAGTTTTCCCATCATCGGCTAACTGTGTGCTTTCTTCTTCAAGTACCCCAAGGTTTATTTTAAATTTTTCCATCATTTTAATATTGCCCAATAATATGTTGCGCCCGTCTATTTCAGCATCCACACCGTAACCGGGAACCGCATTAAAGTTTTGAGCATCTTTCAATTCTATAGATCTATCTTTCGCTCCATTTACAATTGCTTCTGCTAAAGGATGTTCTGATGATTTTTCTACACTAGCACTGAGCATTAGTACATCCTCTTCAGTGAAACCGTTCGCAGTAATTACATCAGTTAATGACGGTTTTCCTTCAGTTATTGTACCTGTTTTATCTAAGACAATTGTATCAAGTTTTTGTGCAGTTTCAAGGGCATCGCCACTGCGAATTAAAATTCCATTCTCAGCACCTTTACCTACTCCAACCATTAATGAAATTGGTGTTGCAATTCCTAATGCACAAGGACATGCAATAACTAATACTGTAACAAATGTTATTAGAGCATAAACTAAGGTCGGACTAGGACCAAAGACATACCAAACAACAAATGTAAGAATAGCTATAATTATTACACCAGGGACAAAATAGCCCGAAACTTTATCAACAATTTTTTGAATTGGCGCTTTAGAACTTTGAGCTTGTTCAACCAATTTAATAATTTGGGACAAAGTCGTGTCCTTACCAACTTTTGTAGCTTTAAATTTAAATGAACCTGTTTTATTTATTGTACTTCCAATCACTTCATCATTTACATTTTTTTCAGTCGGGATAGCTTCGCCGGTTATCATTGATTCGTCAATTGAAGATGAACCTTCTACAATCATTCCGTCAACAGGTATTTTTTCACCGGGTCTTACAATAATAATATCATCAAGAACAACTTCTTCTACAGGAATATCGACTTCGTTACCATCACGTAATACACGGGCAGTTTTGGCTTGTAAACCCATCAGCTTCTTTATTGCTTCAGAGCTTTTTCCTTTTGCTCTTATTTCCAATGCCATACCTAAAATAACCAAAGCAACAACAACAAAGATCACATCAAAAAATTGATCCGCTAATTCTGCCGAAGGAAAAACACCGGGGAAATATGTGGCAACAAATGAATAAAGCCAAGCCGCCGAAATACCAGTTGCAACAAGTGTATTCATATTAGCTGACCTGTTTTTTAGTCCTGCCCAGGCACCAGTATAAAATTGAGAACCCGACCAAAACATAACCGGCAAACTTAGAATGCTCATTGCAACCCAGATTAATCTTAAAGTTTCCGATCCCATCTGAAACTGTTCGGGTAAATTCCAAACAGTAGGATAACTGAAAAATATTACAGGCAGAGCCAGAACAGCAGCAAATATGAATTTCTTCATTAATGTTCTATATTCTTTTTCACGGGCAGCCTGATTTTCATCAACTTCTTCGCCTGCTTTACTATCTTTTAATTTATCGGGTTTTACACCGGATGTGTCAAATGTATCATAACCAAGTTTTCTGATCTCATTTTTTATTTTATTCAGATCCACTAAGCCAGGTATATACTTTATAATAACACTTCCAGTTGCAAGGTCCACACTTGCAGAAAGAACACCGCTTGTTCTTTTCAGTCCCTCTTCTATTTGCGATATACTGGATGCATCGTGCATTCCTACAATTCCTAAACTTATAGTTGCATGTCCGGTTTGATAACCGGCTTTTTTAATAGCTGAAATAATATCTCCAGTCTTCACTTCTGAATTACTGAATTCAATATGTGCTTTTTCTGTTGCAATATTTATTGAAGCAAAATCGATTCCAGGTAGTTTCTTTATTTCGCTTTCAATAGTTGGAATACAGGAACTGCAATGAATACCCACTATGGGTATATCTATTTTTTCTTTTCCATTACTGGTAATAGAATATGTTGCAGCTTGTTTTTCTTTGGGTTCTGCTTGTTTTTCTTTGGGTTTTACTAAGTATTTTTCAGGTTCATTAATAAATTTTGTTTTACAACTATCCGAACAAAAATCATATCTTTCTCCGTTTCTTTCAACAAAAAATTCAGATGGTGATTTTACATCCATTCCGCATACAGGATCTCGTTGTGTCATGTTGACCTCCTAAATATTATGAAAGTATTGTTTTTCAATACCGTTAAATTTTATTGCATTATCATTTATCTTTGTCTTTATCATTTTGATGATGTGCTTTATGTGTTGATTCATTCATTTTACTGGTGCTATCAGACATCATTTTACCGTTCATTCCACCCATCATTTTGCCGTCCATATTGCCCATCATCTTCTTCATCATGGAACGCATCTCGGGATTATCCATCATTGTTTTGCACATTTCCATCATACTTGTAGAATCACCTTTAGTATGTTCCATCATTTTTGTCATCATTTCACCTCTCATATGCTCATCAGATGCAATTTTATCCATACATTTATGTATATCTTCTTTTTGCATTGAGGAATGATCCGCTTTCTTTTCAGAAGTTTTATCTTGAGCAGTCAATGTAGTTGCCATAATAAACAACAGCCCAAATATTGTTATAAATATATGATGTTTATTGAACATTGTATCCTCCATTTCAATTGTTATTAATTATTTTATCTTTTAGTACAATTAGGATACCAAACAAAATGTTGGTTTTTGTTTCATTAACAGAGGATTGCTAGGATTGAGATTTAAGATATTTAAAAATTTTTTAGATTATTAAAAACAAGTAAAATAGAATTGTTGCTAATAATATTTTTACACTGCTTTTATCTAAATTGAAGTATTACATATCCCTTTTAATCCCCATTTTTGGATAAATGAAATCCATCCAGTTTTAATATAACTTTATTTATGATCTATCCAAATAAATTTTTATTGAAGCATTGAGTGTTGAGCTTCATCCATTTCCTTTTTTTCATTCGGTTCATCCGAAAAGCGCAACAAAGCAACTGCAAAAACTAGAATTAACGTTAAAACGATTATCAGGCTTATTACCCATTTAAATTTTTTAATACGCCGCATTTTCACTCATTTCTATTATTTAAAAAGAAAATTTTTCCAAATGAATTTGAGAATAATGAATTCCTGAATGCTGAAGTTCTGAAGCTAACTTATCCGTCATTCCGGGGGGTCCGCAAATATAAAATGAGAGACTGTAAAAATCACTTTCACATAATTGCTTAATCCTTTCGCCATTCAATTTCCCTGTTTGACCCGTCCAGTTTTCATCAGGCTTACTTAAGATGTGAGTTACTTTCAAGTTAGGAAAAGTTTCCTTTTCCAATTCGGCTAGTTCTTTAAGAAATACAACATCCTTCTGCGTTCTGTTAGAATAAATAAGCCGGACTTCTTTTTTAGCGTGTGTATCTCTCATATGAAGTAACATACTTATAAAGGGCGTTATGCCGATTCCGCCTGCAATAAAAACAAGTTTATTCTCCTCGGGAAACAAAGTGTAAGAAAAGCGTCCATAAGCTCCGTCAATCAAAACTTTATGACCAGGTTTGGTTTGATGTATTGTTGATGTAAAATCACCTGAAAACTTGATTGTAGAACTTATAATATCTTTTTGAGAAGGACTGGAAGATATTGTAAAAGGGTGTTCTTCTACAAGTTGATGTTCTTCCCTGTGCAGTGTGATAAAATGAAATTGACCCGGAAGATACTGAAGCGGTTCGGTACCCTTTGAAGGTTGGAATTTAAGCGTATAGACATTGTGGGATTCCTGTACAACATCAACAACACGGTAAAAATTACGATGGAGTCTCCTCAATCGAAAATTTCTATGATAAACATAAAAGAACAGAGCCTGTGCCAGCAAGAGTATCCATATTATTTTCATAGGAAACTGCTCAAAATCCATACCGGTGAAAAAACTGTGTATGAATCCACCTAAAAGAATAATTATGGCTAGAGTGCTATGTGCTCGAAGCCAGCGCTGGAAATCCATTTGAATAGTTACCCTGTACATACTGATGAAAATTATCAATAATAATAGGATTAGAACAATCCTGCCTATCCAAATAAAAGGTGATACATCAAGTTCATACAAGAGAGAAAACCCTTTTGAACCTGCGCTTAAAAGGATAGGATGAATAAGCAGAAGAAAAACAGCAAAGATAGCCATAGCGCGATGAAAATGTAAAATTATATCCAATCCAAAAGGTCGTTCAAACCATTTGATCCGGGCGCTCAATATGAACTGAAGGGAAAGAATTGTAAAACCCAATAAAGCGAAACTCATTCCCAAATTATCAAAAAAGCCCTCCTCTGTTTT
>JAADIB010000185.1 GCA_013151565.1 Chlorobiota bacterium | reverse complement strand
ATTGCTAAAGATGTGGTATTCAATATACTTCGGAATGAATTGTAAATTCAAATGAAATATTATTTATGAAGATATCAAATAGAAAGCTATTATCAAATTGTTTTTGAGTTTATTTATGATCTTCAGATCAATGAGAATAGTTTTTTTCTTTTCACGTAGGGACCACAAAGTTCACAAATGTTCGTTTAAAATAGAAAAGCCTCATAACTTATCAAGCTACAAGGGCTTATCTAGTGGGAGTACATGAATCTACCTTCGGTACACAAGTTCGAATTTACCAGCCTAAGGCTGGCTAAACACCTTCCCGACATTGTCGCATGTCCTTTTATCTCAGTACGTCCGTGACGACTTGCAATATAACAGACTGTCTTAATCTTACTCGTAATCTTAATCTGATTTCAAAAAAAACAGATTAAGAGTTAAGATCAAGAATTAGGATTAAGAAATGAATGTATCCGATTTTATAACAGCTCACTGCGCAACCGTGACAACCTTTAAAATAGAAAAGCCGTGGTTGGTATTCACGGCTTAATCGTCTAATGACGAATTGTGGGCAGAAACGGAATTTCCCATAGGTATGCCTTTGGCAGAACCGCCGACACATGGATTTTCAGTCCATTGCTCTACCAACTGAGCAAACAACTTAACTACTAAAGAGGTGCGCATAAGGGTGAAAGATACTTAATTATTGAGCGTTTGGGAGTGCATAAAATGTATTTATCCAAACACAAGAATGGGCTGTATTATGTTTACTATTTTCAAAGCAATGGGAAAAGAAGTAAGGTTGCTACAAAAACAAAATACAAATCTGAAGCCTTAAATTTTTATCCAGTTTTGAAGCTATGATTTATAATTGCCACCATAATTTTGTGCCTTAGTAAAAATGACAATGCAGCTGTGCCTATTTTAATTGTAGCAATGCTCTTTGTCATCATTAACATTATCGGACTTCTTAAACCCGGTAAAGGATTGCTCCTAGCACTATACATTGATCGCAAAAAGCTGGAACAGTAGAAAAAATTATTGAACTAAAATAGTATCAGGAATATGAAGCTTGATTTTACTCTAACGGTTTTTCAATAATTTTCAATAAGCACAAAAGTTCGTCAAAGCATTGATTTTATTGTGATTGTTTAAAATAAAAATGGGGATGCTTGGTTACATCCCCGAGGTGGGCAGAGACGGAATTGAACCGCCGACACATGGATTTTCAGTCCATTGCTCTACCAACTGAGCTATCTGCCCCAAAATTTGAAGTCCAAAAATAGATATTTTTTTAGAAAATCCAAACATAAATTTTCAACTATCCTTGAATAATTCTCGTACCGCCATTCTTCTTCTCTAATTCTCTTTCAGATGTAATTACAGCTTCTTTTCCTCCATTCTTGATAAAGTTAACGGCTGCTAATATCTTTGGTCTCATACTGCCGTCTCCAAATTGTCCTTCCTCCAAATATTTCCGAGCTTCGGATATTGTTATTACATCTAATGCTTTCTGTCCTTTTTTGTGAAAATTGATATAGACTTTCGGTACATCTGTTACTATAAAAAGTGCGTCAGCCTTTATTTCCCGCGCCAGCAAAGACGAAGCACGATCCTTATCTATTACAGCCTCGATGGCTTCAAGATATTTGTTTTGATGTTTATAAACCGGGATACCTCCGCCTCCGACAGCAATTACTATGTGCCCTCTTTCAACAAGTTCCTTAATTATCTTCTGGTTCATAACTTTCAGTGGTTTGGGTGAAGCGACAATTCTGCGCCAGCCGCGTTTTCTTACATCTTCACGGAACACCCAATTGTTAGCTTTTGCCAAAAGGTCTGCTTCTTCTTTTATGTAGAACGACCCGATCGGTTTAGTAGGATCCTTAAAAGCAGGATCATTGATATCAACTAATACTTGAGTGATGAGAGATACAACATTTTTTCTCATCCTATAATCATTAAGTACATTCCTCATTTGTCTTTCAATCATATAGCCGATTCCGCCTTGGGAATCAGCTACACAAATATCTAAAGGCATTTTGGGAATTTTGTATTTATCGTAGCCAGCTTCATTCCTCAGAAGAATATTACCGACTTGCGGACCGTTACCGTGAGTAATAACGATATTATACCGCTTCTTTATCAGAGTAAGCAATTGCTCGCAAGTTTCGTAGGTATTCTTCTCCTGTTGCTCAATTGTCCCGGTTTGATTCCCGCGTAAAATCGCATTTCCGCCTAAGGCTACAACTGCTAATTTCTTCATTTTGGATCCTTGTTTCTAGATACTGGATTCTTATTGCTGGATAACGGATATTTTACATCCGGTATCCAGCTTTAAGTATCTAGATAATTCCCTTAGCTTTTAAAACACTCTCTAAAGTATTTGCACCGATCTCTTGTAATTCATACATAACTCTAGTAGAAGGTTTATTGATATTCAAGATCCTTCCGAGATCAATCGGTGTACCGATAACAACGGAATCGCAATCAACTCTATTTATCGTTTCTTCAAGATCTTTCACCTGTGCTTCACCATATCCCATAGCAGGCAAGAGTATTCCGATATTCGGATATTTCTCATAAGTAGCAGTAATAGAATTAACAGTATATGGACGAGGATCAACAATTTCTGCAGCGCCCAGTTTTTGAGATGCAACTGTACCGGCACCATATTTCATTTCACCGTGAGTTAACGTAGGTCCGTCTTCAACAACCAGAACTCTTTTACCGGTTATCAACTCGGGTTTATCTACTGTAAGCGGTGATGCTCCTTCGATAATGGTTGCATTCGGATTGACCATTTTTGTATTATTTATAACAGTTAAAATATCTGCGCCATCAGCAGATTCCATTTTATTCACAATAACTGCATCCGCCATTCTCAAACATGTATTACCGGGATAGTACGTTAATTCGTGTCCCGGTCTATGAGGGTCAACAACAGTAAAAGTAACATCTGCTTTATAGAATGACATATCATTATTACCACCATCCCATAAAATAACATCCGCTTCTTTCTCTGCTTCTCTAACTATTGCCTCATAATCAACACCTGCATAAATGATTCCGCCGAGAGCAATGTGCGGTTCATATTCTTCAATCTCTTCTATTGTACAATTTTGAGTTTTTAAGTCTTCAATTGTAGCGAATCTCTGTACTTTCTGTTTTACAAGATCACCATACGGCATTGGATGTCTGATTGCAACAACCCTTTTCCCGGCATCGCGAAGAATCTTAACTAGCTTACGGGACGTTTGTGATTTACCGCAGCCGGTTCTAACCGCTAATACTGCAATTACCGGTTTAGATGACTTAACCATCGTCTCATCTGCTCCAAGTAATCTGAATGAAACACCTGCTGCATTTACGATTGATGCCTTAGTCATTACATAATTAAATTTAACATCAGAATATGAGAACACTACTTCATCCACATTATATTTTTTAATAAGATCAACTAACTCAGCTTCTTCATATATTTTAATACCATCGGGATAAAGCTTCCCTGCTAATTCTGCAGGATAAACTCTGCCGTCAATATTCGGTATTTGCGTAGCCGTAAATGCAACTACATTATAATCTTCGTTATCTCTGAAAAGCACATTAAAGTTGTGAAAATCGCGCCCGGCGGCGCCCATAATTAAAACATTTTTACGTGACATTTTTTACTCCAAATTTTATTCTACTGTAACGCTTTTTGCTAAATTTCTTGGTTGATCAACATTTAGTCCTTTTTTAACTGCAACATGATATGCCAGCAGCTGCAACGGTATTGATGTCAGAATCGGCATAAGCATGCGAATTGTATCGGGTATCTTAATTGAGTAATCAACAAGATTGTCTATTTCATCATCATTCTCACTCGCAATTGCTATGAGCCTACCTTTACGAGCTTTTACTTCTTCTATATTATTTACAACCTTATCATAAACGGAATCTTTAGGTGCAATAAATACAACCGGCATATTTTCATCTATTAGTGCAATAGGTCCGTGCTTCATTTCTGCAGCCGGATAACCTTCTGCATGTATATATGAAATTTCCTTCATCTTCAGCGCTCCTTCCAGAGCAACCGGGAAGTTATAGCCTCTTCCGAGATATAGGAAATTTTTAGAATCAACAAACTGCTCGGCTATTTTTTCTATCTCATCGTTGAGTTTTAGTATTTTTTCAATTTTTGATGGAATCAATTCTAACTCCTTGAGAATATTCTGTCCGTCTATCAGACTGAGATGACGCATACGACCGAGAAGAACCGAGATCAAAGCAAACACTACAAGCTGTGATGTGAACGCTTTTGTTGATGCAACGCCAATTTCCGGTCCGGCATGGATATAAACGCCGGCTTCACTTGCGCGCGCAATTGAACTGCCCACAACATTACAAACACCAAGTATGAGAGCACCTCTTCGTTTAGCTTCCTTCATTGCGGCAAGTGTATCCGCTGTTTCGCCACTTTGAGAAATAAAAAACATTGTATCGTCTCTATTCACAATTGGATTTCTATAACGGAACTCAGATGCATAATCAACCTCTACCGGTATCCCGGAAAATTGTTCAAGCATATATTCTGCAACCAAACCGGCATGCCACGAAGTTCCGCAAGCAGAAATAACAATACGCTTTGAGTTTGCAATCCGGTCTGCAATTCTCTCTATACCACCAAGTTTTGCCGTTCCTTCATCCATTAAAATTCTACCGCGGAAAGAATCATGCACAGATTTTGTTTGCTCGAATATTTCTTTAAGCATGTAATGAGGATAATCGCTTTTGCTTATCTCGTTCAGTTCAACACGAATCTCTTCAACGACTTTCTCGATTTCTTCATCATCAATTGTTCTAGCATCAAACTTATCGCGGGTTATCTCAACTATTTCTCCGTCTTCAAGATAAACAACACGACTAGTGTAACCGATAAGTGCATTAACATCTGAAGCTACATAATGCTCGTTCTCACCAATACCAATTACAAGAGGTGAGCCTTTTTTTGCAGCGATTATTTTATCGGGTTCATTTTTGTAAACGACTGCAATGCCGTATGTCCCCTTTATTTCATTTAATGCTGCACGAACAGCGTTCAACAAACTATGTCCTTGTTTCAGAAAACTATCTATCAATTGTGGCAGCACTTCGGTATCGGTTTCGGATAAAAATTTATATCCGTCTTTTTGAAGTTTGGTTTTTATCTCAACATAATTTTCGATAATACCATTATGAACGACGAACAAACTCTTATCCGCATTCGCATGAGGATGAGCATTTTCTTCACTTGGCTTACCATGTGTTGCCCATCGTGTAT
>JAADIB010000453.1 GCA_013151565.1 Chlorobiota bacterium | reverse complement strand
CCTCAATGAAGTTTGATCTGCTTTGTTCTTGTCGCTTCTTATGTGCCTCCTCCGGCATTCGTAACAAAAAACCGCAAGAACCGTCACGGTCGTACTGTGATGGAATCAATCATCACTTTTAACTTATGAACTTTCGCTAACTGATTTCCCGTCCAAAAGGAATTCCCAATTTTATCATTCTGTTTCTTAATGTATTAGGATTAACTCCTAAAATTCTAGCGGCTCCGTTTTTACCATTAATTTTCCCATTTGTTTTTTCTAACACTTGTTTTATATAACGTGCCGTCACCATATCAAGTGTTTCTGTTCCATCTGATATTATAGGAGTAGATTTGTTTTTGTGAAGATTCAACCCTTCCAGATTATCAAAAGAGATCGGACCGAGAGGATTCAATATTAAAGCCCTTTCCACAATGTTTTCCAGTTCCCGCACATTTCCTTTCCATTCATAATTAAGGAGCGGTTCAATTGCACTTGGAGCTAACTTGGGAATTCCAGGTAGTTTCAATTCCTTAGCTTTCGCTTTCTTTTCGATGAAATATTGCAGCATAGCCGGTATGTCAGTGATCCTCTCTCTTAAAGGTGGAATTCTGATTGGGAAAACATTTAGCCTGAACCACAGATCTTCTCTGAATTGATTGGCTTTAACCATTTCTTCAAGGTTACGATTCGTCGCAGCGATAAATCTTATATCCAATTTAATCGTTTTGTTTCCACCGATACGTTCAATCTCTTTGTGTTGCAGAACCCTCAGTAACTTGACTTGTGCTTGTAATGGAAGTTCGCCGATCTCATCCAGGAAAATCGTTCCTTTATCTGCACGTTCAAAACGTCCGCGCTTTTGCGTTATCGCTCCAGTAAACGCCCCTTTCTCGTGTCCGAATAGTTCACTGTCTATTAATGATTCTGGAATGGCTCCGCAGTTTACTTTTACAAAAGGGTCATCCTTTCGGGACGATGAATAATGAATAGCATTTGCGATTACATCTTTACCCACACCAGTTTCGCCGAGCAATAATACCGGACTGTCCAAGTCAGCTACTTGACTGACTTTTTCCATAACGTCCTTCAAGCCAAAATTAGAGCCGATAATATCATCACCTATTAAATGATGCATTTCACGATGGAGATAGCGGTTGTCATCCGTCAGTAAATCTTTAAGTTTTACTACTTCTCGGTAACGCAGAGTGTTTGACATTGCGATCACAAACGGTTCCTTTAATAGCGTTAACAGTTCTGCATCTTTTTTCGTGAATACTTTTTCTCCGAATGAGAGCAGAGTAATTGACCCGATATATTCTCCATTTGATTCAAGAGCTAGAATCATCAGCGAGGTGGCTTTCACCTTGTGAAAGTTAAGCATATCCTTGTACAATCCTTCTGTTTCGGGAGTGATAACCGATAGCATCACGTCGGGCAATTTCAATCTAATTTTTCGTTCAATATGAGCTTGAGCTTCCTTTGACAAAGGTGTGAGGAAATCAACCGACTTAACTTCTTTTTCCGTGGCTATTGCAATCGATCGGACAGACTTCAAACTTTCTTCATAAAGCTGAAGCGAGATCCAATCGACCGGCATTACTTCTTTGAGAAAATGGAATACGGAAAAAAGGGATTCTTCAATTTCCAAGTTTCCGCAAATTCTAAGCGTGGCTTCTTTAAAAAACTCGTTCTTTTCCATACTATTCTCTTTAATTAGGGAATAACTCACCAAATATGGTAATTATTTTTTAAAATACCAAATACGGTAATAATAATTTTCTCTAATCTGTTAAATCCTTTCATATTGTTCCAAAACATTCATTTTTATCAATATTATAAATTGGTACGGTTTTAGGAATATAGGATCAAGATGATTTTGAAAAAGGAAAGATAAAACATGAGTTATTTGGAAATAATACAAATACGCACGGCAAAAACAAATCAAAAATTATTGAATGAGTTCTTATCTACTTGGTTTGCACAAGTCAATGAAAATGAAAAAATGGGAAAAGTTAAGATATATAAACACATAAATCTTGAAACCGATTACAGTGTGCATATTGAATTAAACGGCAAAACCAAAAATGATGAAAACCAATTGGGAGAAAGACTAACTCTGGCTTTGAAAGAATTTGGAATAGTCAATCACTCGGTTTGGGTTGAACAGCAATTAAATAAAAAATTATAGCAGAGGTAGAAAATGTTAGAGATGAATTACTTCCAAATCATATCGCTTTTCTGGGCAGCTCTTGGTATTGGCTCTCGTTTGCTGATGTTTACTTTTGGCGAACGTTGGAATAATTGGGAATTAGAGAATGCCTATCGAAAGGAGAAACCGAAATGGATTTATTTGGTAGGCGCTCTCGGACTTTTACTCATAATATACACATGGTATTCGGTCTTTGTTTATCCGGTAGCTTACAGCTGGATAATCGCATTGTTAATATCATTGACAGGAGTAAAGATCTTCATGCTGATGTTCCAATACAACAAGTTCCGCACGTTTGTAGCGATGATGTTAAAAGACAAAAATAAAATGAGACTATTGAACGGCAGCGTTGTTGTGTTTTCTTTTACATGCATAACCATGGCTCTTTTCCTTTATTAGAAAAACTTACGGGAATAAAGATGAAAACAAAAACTGCAATAATAATTTTAATAATAATTATGGGGTGTTCGTCGATGAACGAAACAGTTGAAAATATGTACAAAAAAGTTGATGTAAAAAACACAGAAAGGATAACTGAAAAGGATATTCAGTATTTGCCTGACGTTGTTCAAAGATACCTCAGACATGTAAATATCATTGGAAAGGAAAAGATAAAGACCGTGAGGTTAAAACAGCGCGGTAATTTCCGACTGAAACCGGAAGATGATTTTAGAACAATGGAAGCTGAACAATATATCAATACTGAAGCTGGGGAGTTCTACTGGAAAGGAAAGGTCGGAATAATAACAGCTATTGATAAATTCATTGGCGGAAGAGGAAATATGACCGTTAAATTGTTAGGACTTGTTAAAGTTGCTGAAATGGAAGGGGAGAAAATCGATCAGGGAGAACTGATAAGATTTTTAGCGGAAGGTGTTTGGTTCCCAACGATATTTGTGGAAGATTTTATTAAATGGGAAGCACTGAATAATGGAGTGGCTAAAGCAACCATTACTCTAGACAAAATATCCGTTTCTGCTCTCTTTCATTTTAACGAAAGGAATGAAGTTGCTCGAATTACCGCAAAACGATATATGGAAAAAGACGGCGAGTTCACGCTTGAAGATTGGGAAATCCGAAATCTTGAGTATAAAATATTTGATGGAATTCTGATCCCAAGCAGATCCGATGTTATTTGGAATTTGAATACAGGCAAGTTCTGCTGGTATAAACCGGAAATACTTGAAATAGAATACAACGTTACTTCAACATTTTAGAGAAAGGAAAGAACTATGCTGAAAAACAGAATCATATTTTTTGTCATCACGCTGTTTATTGTCAGCTGCAGCACATTTCAAAACGATATCGATGAAAAAGGAACAAATCTGCAAACCTCTTTTCTCGTCGGCGGTTCTTTCGGCGGCATAGTAGAAAACAACCAACTTACCGAAGTTGACGGAACTACATCGGTTGATGCAATCTCGGGTGCGACCAGAAAAGCGGTTACGTTGGGAGTCCATACTCAGTTTAACATCAGCGGACATAATATCGAAACCGGTTTGGAGTGGCTCAATTTTGATCAATCAATTATCTACAATCTTCCCACTTATTTTTATTATAGCAGAAGGGATATATCATTTCATCAATTAAGAATTCCACTTGTTTATAATTTTGAGTTGATAAAAGATAGGAAACTGTCGCTGAAAATCGGCGCTTCAATAGGATACACAATTTCCAAATCAATTATTAACTCGGGAACTCTTCCGCCGTATCAATTCAACGATTTCGACTATGGGGGGACGGTCGGAATCTCTTACTTCCCTTTGAAATATGTAGGGATCTTTTGTGACATTTATCGGGGGAGTCAAATATACAGAGACACTTTCCATACAGCAAAAGGGATGGGCGGACAGAGTTACGTGAAATTCGGATTGATCATTAGACCATAATTATCATAAAAATATTAAGGAGACAAAAATGAAAGTTAAATTAGTAAAGAAAATGTTGCCGCTTTTAATTGTGCTTCTTTTTCTGGGATGCGATAAAAATCCGGTTGAACCGGACGCAAGTGTTGAAGAGAGAATAAACGGTAATCGCCCATTTAATGAAGTCGTTGTGTATCATCCGGACTTTACCTACGTTTTTTCAAGACACGATCAGAACGCATGGAAAAGAATTGGCGATGCTTTTGCAAACGATGGATATCTTGTCGTCATCACCGATGAGTTTGATAAAAAGACGTACTACTTCAATCTTATTTCCGCGAAAAATCTGGAAACAAGAAAAGGTTATATCACAATTAAATATTAGAGGAATTAATATGAAGAAGATTATATTAATATTTCTTCTTGCTTTTATTGAAACCAGCGCATGTACCACTTTCGTAATTAAGGATTCGACCAATTTGCTCTTCTGCAGAAATTATGATTACGATTTAGGCGCGGGGTTTATAACTATAAACAAAAGAGATGTTGCTAAACGTTCATTTGTATCTTACCCTTTTCAACCTCTTGAATGGATTGCAAAATACGGCAGCATTACGTTTAATCAAGTAGGAGTCGACGCTCCAATGGGCGGGATGAATGAAAGGGGA
>JAADIB010000134.1 GCA_013151565.1 Chlorobiota bacterium | reverse complement strand
GGTTTATCAAACTTGAATGAGAAGTCTTTCTTTCCACCCGGGGCAAGATTGAAGGAAATTTCTTTTTCATATATTTCATCTTCAGTAATGTTATTCTCAACTTCTATTTCCAGTTCACCATCTATAGTGTATTTGGCGGATGAGTTAGATATAGAAATTGTTTTACTAAACTGCCCTCCGCTGTCAGTAAAATTATTTTTGTTGATGTTGATTACCAAGTAATCACTTAGCTGCGGCATTGTTATATTTACATCACCGGAGTACAAGCCGCCGGAAGCGCCCAAATCAAAAACTCTGATTGCAATTACGTTTTCTCCATCCCATTTGATCAAGCTGTCGTCCGACGGTAGAGAATATCTGCGGTCAGCATACCATAGTGAGTTATCGGCATCTTTATATGAATCTGTTACTTTGGTGCCGTGTTTAACATTGTGTGCATTTTCTCCGATAAGTTCACCGTTAAAAAAGAATTGGTCAAAATCATTGATCTTTCCAAAATTAAAAATCAGGCTGTCTTTGAGTTCAGAATTTTTTTTGAGAGATGATGGAATTGCGACTGTAATTCTATACCATGCAAATCCATCAAGCTTTTTGTATCCCTGATCTTCCCATCTATTGTTAACATCGATATTTTTCCAATACGTATCATCAAAATCAGGTTTTGCATAATCCAAATTATCGCCGGTATTGAACTTCCAGCTGTTACTTAGTTCTAAAACTTCATGACTTTTTTCCTTATCACTACAAGCAAATAATGTAATTATCATTACTAATGAAATAAGAAAATATTTTACTTTAGACATTACTCCTCCAAATATTTATTGAAATATTCTGGTAATTATTCTATTTGCAACTTAATTATTACACTGAACCGATACAATAGAATATTAAGATATTATGTGAATTATGGTAAGCAAAAAAATTAAAAAGAAAGAGTATTTTTTCAAGTGAGATTTTTAGGAGGTTTTGTATTGCTTACATTCTTGCCTACGGGATTTTTTGTATTTATTTATATGATTTTTTTACAAATCTATTTGAAGTTACGCCCCGTATTTCCTTTTTGTTCAAAAGTTTTATAGATGTTTGTTCTGATAAGTGCATATTGACCATTTGCTTTATTCATTCTTTTGTAAATTTTAAAATTTATGTGTAAGTTATTTGCACTCGTTATCACATTGAGCACACTGGTAATTTTATTATGTGTTTTTATAAATAAATTTGGAGGATTTAAAATGTTTCACAACATACAAAACTTAAAAGTTGTTTCAACTTTCGTTGGAATACTTTTAATGTTTTTCAGCAGTACCGCACTATCAATTCCAAGTTTCTCCCGACAAACAAATCTACCTTGCAGTTCTTGTCATTACAAATTCCCGGAATTAAATAATTTCGGCAGATTATTTAAATTGAACGGATATACAATTACAACTGCATCAACAATTAAATCAACAGAGGAAAACAAATCAGGTCTTCAGTTATTAAATTCACTCCCTATTTCAGTAAGTTTTCAAACATCATATACTTCAATAGCTTCAAATGTTCCTGGCGAGCAGAATAACGTAATTGAATTCCCACAAGAATTGGGGATATACCTAGCTGGAGCTATTACTCCTCATATTGGCGCTTTCGTTCAAATTAGCTATGAAGATCAGGAGGGTTCAATTGGATTAGATATGACGGATATTCGTTACGCTAATCATACATCTATTAGTGATAAAGATTTATTATACGGAGTTAGTTTAAACAATGCACCCACTATGCAAGACGTTTGGAACACTGTGCCCATGTGGTCTTATCCATTTACCGGTTCCGGTGTAGCTCCAACACCAATGGTTAGTACTGTGTTAGAGTCTATGATGAATGTAATGGGTTTCGGAGCTTATGCGCTGTATAACAACTTCATATACGCCGAAATAAGTGCTTACCGTTCTGTCGTGCAGGGAGGACCCATACCCCCAAATGCATCTTCGTCTAATATAATCAGTTCAGTTGCACCCTATTGGAGATTAGCACTGCAGCAACAATGGGGAACTCAATATATTGAAGTTGGAACATACGGAATTGCCCCGCAGATTTATCCGATTGGGATTACAGGAGAAAAAGACAAATATACAGACCTCGCATTCGATGCACAATACGAGAACTCCTTTAATTCCGGTAGCTTAATCGCCCACGCCAATTATATACATGAAAAGCAGAACTTAGATGCCACTTACGGATCCGGTGGTTCGGCTAATGCATCGAACGTTCTTAATTCTTTAAAAGTTGACGCGGGTTATAACTTTAATGCAGGTTACTCATTTACCGTTGGGTACTTTAACATAAACGGAGATGATGACAGCAAGTTATACGTACCTGCCGAGGTTGAAGGAAGCACTAATGGTTTGCCGAATAGTAACGGATTTACATTTCAGGCAACTTTATACCCCTGGCTTAATACACAATTTGCATTACAATATGTATTGTATAACAAATTTAACGGATCAAGTGCCGATTACGACGGAAGCGGAAGAAATGCATCCGATAATAATACTTTATATGCAAATATATGGCTTATGTTCTGAGTTGGTTCTTTTAATTTAACCAGTTAAGTTAGTTAAGTACTGAGCAGCAGATTTTATTGGAATAAAGGTTTGTGATAACGAAATATATTTAATAAAACTTTTTGATTACCGGTTTCTTGCTTAATCACAAATCGATTAGAATCTGTTGCTTATTTAGAAAATTATTATTTCGATCTCTATTTTGAGGGATAAATTTTATAATGAATCTTCCCGCCCCAAGCGGCGGGGAATTCATTCTTTGTCTGCCTTTGTCGGATTGAAAAAATTGAGATCATTTACACTGTACAGAATGACATTTTAGCTTTCTGCAGCGCACACAATTAGAGAAGGAACAAAATATGGCAGAAATAGATACAGAAAATGTTTCCAAAAAAGAATTATCACGGCGTAAATTTTTTATACTTATTAGCGGAACACTTTCAAGCTTTATCGCTTTCATCTTAGGCATTCCATTAATTGCATCAATATTGGGGACTGTTAGTAAGGTAAAGAACAAAAAGCTTTCAAAATTAACTCGAGTTAGTACCATTCCAATTCTTAAACCTGTTAATCTAAATTTTGCAACTACAAAAACGGATGCCTTCATAAAAAGTGTTGAACCGCAAGATGCCTGGGTAATAAAAAGATCAAATTCTGACATAACGGTTTTTTCTCCGATTTGCCCTCATCTCGGATGCAGATATGCGTGGAATTCTAATCAGAAATTGTTCATTTGTCCATGTCATAATAGTGTGTTTGATATTAATGGAAAGGTTATTTCAGGACCTGCCCCGCGGGGTCTTGATACGCTTCCTAAAAAGATACAACAAGGAGAACTATTTGTGTTGTGGGAAAGATTCAAAGTAGGGATACCTCAAAAAATTGAAGTGGGGGATTAAAAGTGACTTCAAAAATTTGGCGATGGATAAACGAAAGAATCCCCTTGAAAATAATGCTTCAGGTAGGTTTGGATGAAAAAATACCAGGAGGCGCAAGTTTTTTCTACACACTTGGAAGTGCCACATTATTTGTCTTTGCGCTTCAGGTTGTTACCGGAATTTGGCAGTTGTTTTATTATGTTCCTACCGTGGATCATGCATATAACAGCCTAAACTATCTGCGAATCTTTGTCCCTTATGGCTGGTTGATTCACGGACTGCACTATTGGGGTGCAAACGCTATGGTTGTATTGGTAGCATTACACATGATCAGAGTTTTTGTTTGGGGCGCTTATAAAAAGCCCCGTGAAATCACATGGTTGATCGGTGTGTTTTTACTTTTTTTAGTTATTGGAATGAGCTTTACGGGGGCTGCTCTTCCTTGGGATGAACGAGGATATTGGGCAGCTGAAGTGGGGACAAGCATTGCAGGTACAATCCCTCTTATTGGAAGTTTTCTTGAATCTCTACTTCGCAGCGGTAATTTTATGGGGCAGCTGACTTTATCCCGGTTTTTTATTTTACACACAGCTATTATTCCCGGCATTGCAATGATAATTATTGCAGCACATTTAACTGCCTTTAGAAATTTTGGAAGTGTTGGACCCTGGTCAAATGAGAAAAGAAAAACTTCCGGTGCGGTGCTTTCTGGCCAGACCAAGTTGCCTTAGATATTATTGTAGTGACTTTAATCTTATTATTATTAATTGCTCTTTCAGCATTCAATCCCCCTCCTTTTACAGGTCCAGCTGATCCGCTTGACACGTCATTTACTCCTAAGCCGGAATGGAATTTTTTGTTTTTATACGAAACACTTAAATTTTTCCCCGGCTCATTAGAAATTATCGGCACAGTAGGAATACCCATGGTTGTGGTTCTACTGTTGTTGTTAGTTCCTTTTTTAGATCGCGGCTCTGAACAAAATCCTTTGAAGCGTTTACCAATAATATTAGGCGGTTCGGTACTTGTTGTTTCGATATTGATTTTAACTTTTATCGGATATTATAGTCATCCCCCCGAAAATCAGCAGTCAACCAAACATGTTATTAACAATTCAAAAAAGTTATCGCTCTCGGCAGTATCGGGGAAAAAAGTATTTGAGACTTATGGCTGTATTGCCTGTCATAGTATTAGTGGAAAAGGAGGAAAAATCGGTCCCGATTTGACTAATGAATGGCAGAGAGGTAGGTCGAAAAAATGGATTATTAGGCAATTGCTGAACTCTAAAAAGAATTATCCTAATTCCATAATGCCGCCTTATACAACGTTGAGTGAAAAACAATTAAGCGACCTCGTTAATTTTCTGTTGAGCCGCCATACTTCCAATACAGTTCTGCCGGTTAATCCGAGCCGCAACGCCGATACACTGCTGACACAAAAACCGGATGAAAAAAACAAATTGACATCAAAACAAGTTGATGTAAATCAAGTTAAGGTTAAAGGAGTAAAAAAATTAGGACCTCCCGGGCTTGCCTCTAGTATGATAGGTAATATTGCACATGGCGATTTATTGTTTCTGCGGAACTGCGAGTCGTGCCATGGAATAAACGGAAAAGGCGGAGTTTTCAATCCAGGTTCTTTATCTGGTGAAGTGCCTCCTCTAAATCCAATAGACAGAAGGTTATACAATAAAAATCCACAAACTTTCGCAGATAATATAGATAGAATTATCCAGCACGGTTCAACTCCCCCCGGAACGCCCGCCTTGAAAATGTTTGATTACGGAGATTCACGTACTCTTACACAACGGGAAATAACTCATTTAGAAGCATATATATTAAATTTAAATGGAGTAAACCGCGCACAAATTGAAACAGCTTCATTTTCACCTAAGCAATATTTTATTGTTACTGTAATTATATTTTTAGGTGTGAGTTTTCTTCTTATCTTTGTTGGTTTTTATAAAAAGAAGAAATACGGTTAATGCTTCGAGATCATAACTGATTACCGATGTAATGATAATAATA
>JAADIB010000204.1 GCA_013151565.1 Chlorobiota bacterium | reverse complement strand
ACTTTTTAAAATTAAAGCAGCTTTTCAGCTTGTTCGGATATTTCATGCGAAACCAAAATTCTTCCGCATGATTCACAAGTGAAAATTCTTCTATTCTGTCTTACTTCTATTTGTCTTTGAGGCGGTACAACATTATGACATCCGCTGCATGCAGAACGTACAATTGTTACAATCGCTTTACCGTGAAGAGCTTTTCGGATTCTCATATAAACGTTATAATCCTGCTTTCTGACTTTGGCGGCAATCTGTTCGCGTTTGTCTTTCAGCTTAACTTCCTCAATTTCATTCTCTTTAATGATCTTCTTCAGTTCAACTTCGTTCTCTTTCAATAATTCATGCAACTCTTCAACCTTAGGAGTATAATCACCAATTTCTAACTTTAATTTTTCACTCTTCAGTTCCATCTCCATATTATCATTCTCTAACCTCTTGATCTCACTTTCCGAATGATCTATTTCTTTTGTCAGAGCATCATATTCTTTATTATTGCGAACTTGATACAATTGAGCCTTGAATTTTTTAAGATTTATCTTTAGTCTCTCGATTTCTTCTTCATTGATTTTTCTCTGTTCCATCGAAGATTTTCTTTCACCATCCCGTTTGTCAATCTGATCTTGGATTTCCTTGACCTTTGCATTCAGGCTATTTACCCTCAAAGGTAAATCGCCGCGAAGTTCTTCCAGTTCATCCAATTGATCATCAATTATCTGTAGGGCATACAATGTTGATAATCTGTTAACCATTTAGTTACTCCTTAGTTATTAAAAAACTTAACCGGGTTCGTTGACCCGCTATATTTAAAAACTTTAACGTTCGTATTTTTTACAAGATCACTTAATTTCTTTTTCACGATATTTAAGATCTGCACTTCCGTCTCATAGTGTCCTGCATCTATTAATAATATTTTATTCTCTGCATCTTGGAAAGTGTGATATTTAATATCCGCCGTGATGTAGGCATCCGCTCCCGAAGCAATTGCATTTTTTACCAAATCCGAACCGCTGCCGCCGCAAACGGCAACATTTCTGATTTTACTTGATGCACCCGGAGTATATCTAACGGCTTCTGAACCTAATTTTTGTTTTATGTGAATCAAAAACTGTTCTGTCTTCATCGGCGTTTCCAAGCTGCCGATGGCACCGTACCCATAATTTGAATTTTTATTATTCAACACGTAAATATCATATGCTGGTTCTTCATATGGATGAGCGGAAAGCATTGCACGTACAACCGAGTTTAATTTCCAAGAATGAACCAAAACTTCTAATCTTACTTCAACAACTGTTTCAAATTTATTCTTCTTTCCTATATGCGGATTTGTATTATCCGAGCCTTCAAAAGTTCCTTCACCTATAAGCTGATAGCTGCACTTTCTATATTCCCCGATTATCCCGCCGCCAGCATCAAAAATTGCGTCTGATACTTCCGCAACATTTTCAAGAGGAACAAACACAACAAGTTTATTTTGATTACTCTCTTCATTAGCCAAAAATTGAATGTTCTTAAGTTGTAACTTTTTAGCCAACTCAAAACTGACTCCGTCTTTTGTGAAATCAAGATTTGTGTGAGCAGAATAGAGTGTTATGTTATTTTTAATAAGTTCTTGAATTATTGCTGCTTTTGGGTCATTTTGAAAATCTAATCGTTTTAGCGGGGTGAAAATGAAAGGGTGGTGAGTGAAAATAAAATTACAATTCTTTTTGATTGCTTGGTTAAGTACTTTTTGGTTCAGTTCAAGGGCTACTAAGATGTTTTTAATCTTGATATCTCCCGCTCCAACTTGAAGACCGATGTTGTCGTCCTTCCAAGCGGCACCTGGCGGCGCCCATTCTTCAAGGTATTTTATTACTTCACTTCCATACATACTAAATAAAAAAAATGCACCCCTTTTTTGGGAGTGCATTTTAGTAATTTCCTATTGCTATTTTATCTAATCTTATTCGTTGTTTAAACTTTATTTTGTTTTTCAAAGTTCTCATAAATTCAGTACACTAATTTAAGATTAATTCGGCTCTATTTCAAGATATCTTATATTTTTAAAATTATACATCCGTAAAGCAATTTATTAATTTTGTTGTTATTCATTTCTTTTTTACTTCTCAATATTTAAAGTCGGCAATCTTCCCGGAGTCCAAGGAGCACCATGGATTTCAATTTCATCTTCTAATCCTTTTAGCTCAACCTCGCTTATTTGTTTCAATTTTTCCTGGATTGGAGGAAATTCTTCCATCAGAATATTAAAAGCTTTTCTTTGATTTCCAGTAATACCGGAAGTTGACCGCCAATGAGTATAAAGCAAAACAGATAATCTGCTATTAATTGAAACTTTGGAAGGCGGAATTTCTTCTGCGCTTGCTTTCGGTTTCTGTCCGTTAAATTGGAAAAGTATATCATCAACTTGATTTCCTAGATCATTTGCATATGTCGATAATTCCGGCGGTGCGGAAGGAGTCTGATAAATTGCCTGTTTTACAAATTGAATTCTCTTTGCCAATTCTTCAGCATATTTTTGCGTTCCCTGTATAACTCTTGAAAGCTGTAAAGTTTTCTGTTCGAATTGTGCCAGTTCTTTTCTGTTTTTAGCCGGAAGTGTTGTATTGTTCAGAACTTCAACGTCAAATCCAACTGGTTTAACCAACTCTTTGATCTCGTCATTATGGTACAATGACAACGATACGAAATATTTTCCCGGGACGACAGGAAATCCGCTTTTACTTTTCATTTCCGGGTTGAATTTATTATCCTTTAACGAAACCGGGGCAGTTCCTTGATCTTTAAGATCCCAAGTTACTCGTTGGATCCCTTTCGATGCCGGTTTAATGATCTTGCGAATAAAATTCCCCGATTCGTCAGTGATTGTAAAGATCAGATGAGGTTTTATTTCTCTCTTTTCAATTGTGAGTTCTTCATACGAAGGTTGAGGAATTCTTTCTCCCTTTTCAAAAAGCTTTTTCTCTTTTTCTTTCCTGATCTCTCTTTTTGTTTTCGGAACTTCTTTTAAATAATATGTAATTGCTGCCCCAAATTTAGGATTCGGTGCTGTAAAATATGTAGAACCTTGCCCGTATCTTCCTCTTTCCTTGATATACATTAATGACTTCTTAACTGGGAAAATGAATGCATCTTTCTCGAAAAGTGAATCGCTTGCAAACCTGAGCGGTGAATAATCATCAATGATGTAAAATCCCCTTCCGAATGTGGCTAAAGCAATATCACTTTCTCGCTTCTGAAGAGCAATATCTCTAACAGCAATTGTCGGGATGCCTTCTTTAAGCTGAATCCATTTTTCCCCGCCGTCAGGTGAAAAGAAAAATCCGAACTCAGTTCCGACAAAAAGCAAATCCGGATCGATAAAATCCTGCTCAATAGTATGAACTGTTCCACTGTCGGGCAGATCACCGGCAATTGATTTCCACGATTTCCCTTTATCCGTACTCATTAAAAGATAAGGTTTGAAATCGTCACGCTTACGATTATCAAATGAAGCATAGACAATATTTTCATCAAACTTAGATGCACGCAAATCGCTCACATATGTGAATTCGGGAACTCCCGGGAACTTTTCAACCTTTCTCCAAGTTTTTGCGTCTTTACTGATCTGTATCAGCCCATCATCCGTTCCTACATAGAGCAGATCTTCTTTTATAGGTGATTCATCAAAAGCAACACCCATACCAAATAGTGAAGTTGAAACATCCTTAACAACCGCATCAATGCTCCAATATTTGCCCATTACTTTCCAAGTGTTTCTGTCAAGTCCTCGGCTTATATCCCCGCTGATCTCCGTCCAGTTATCTCCGCGGTCATCACTTCTGAAAACTTTGTTCGCAACACAATAGAGCCGTGTATTTGAGTGTGGACTAATAATAAGCGGAGTATTCCAATTCCATTTATAAGTTAGTTCACCTTTGCCCGGTTCGGGACGGATGTCAATTGATTCCCCGCTTTTTTTATCATACCTTACCATATTACCATACTGAGCTTCAGCATAAACGATATTCGGATTTTCCGGGTCAACCGCTGTCCAAAAACCATCGCCACCATTTGTAATAAACCAATCATCATTGATTATACCATCAGAATTTAGAGTACGCGATGGACCGCCCATACTGTTATTATCCTGTGTGCCGCCGAAAACAAACATTATAAAAAGGATAATTATTATCAACATTCACCCTGTAAAACTGAGTGACCGGCAAATTACTTTTGAAAAGATAATTCTTCCCGCCGTCGAATGATTCATAAACTCCGCCGTCCCCGCCTATCAGAAAATGTTTTGTATCATCGGGATCAATCCACAATGCGTGATCGTCAACGTGTCGTTTGTTATTCCCAAGAGGTTTCCACGTCTTACCACCGTCAACAGTTATTTGGGATCTTGTTTCTAAAGAGTAAACCTTATCAACATCTTTCGGATCGCAATAAATTTCGTTGTAGTACTGTCCGCTTGCAGAATGATCGCTCATTTTAGCCCACGATGCACCGCGGTTTGTCGAGCGGTAAAATCCGCCTTGATTATCAGCTGCTTCAACAATAAGATAAACTACATTATGATCAACAGGCGAAATCGCAATGCCCATCCCGCCTATATCAACTTTCGGAAGACCGGTCATTATTTTCGTCCAGTTCTCTCCGCTGTCTTCAGATTTATAAACTGCTGATTCCGGACCGCCTCCGATTTTTGTAAACACATGACGTCTTCTCTGCTCAGAGGTTGCATACATTACATCCGGATCAACAGTATCTATTACTACATTATTCACACCGGTATTTTCAGAAATTTCCAATACCTTTTTCCATGTTTTGCCGCCGTCGATGGTTTTGTATAATCCTCTGTCTCCGCCCGGACCCCAAGCAGAACCCTCGGCTGCGACAAAAACAATGTTTGAGTTCCTCGGGTCAATGACTATCATCCCGATTTGACGGGAGTCGTACAATCCCATATTTTTCCAAGTCTCTCCGCCATCAAGTG
>JAADIB010000145.1 GCA_013151565.1 Chlorobiota bacterium | reverse complement strand
TTTACAAATAAATTTGCGATCAAATAAAACGGGTAGATGAAGATCAGCATAGGAATACTTAATAAAATATCAAAAATAGCTTTAATGGTTTTATGACCTATACTTGCAATATTATAATGAATTTTCAATAACGGAATATTTTCCAGCATTGTAACAGAAGATTTTCCCACAAGATAATCCAATTCCGTTCCCGCAACTAGAAACTCCACATTAGCTTTGTTACTTAGAGAAACCACGGAAAACATTTTTTCAAACGAAATATTTTCCGATGCGAAGATCACACGATTAATGTTTTTGTCATGAATTATTTTACTAATATTTTCCAGGCTTCCAATAATTTCATAACTACCAACTTTTTTTCCAATGTCTTCCGTCTTTTCACTTATAAACCCGAACACAGAATAAAGATCTGCAAAGCTTGATTTCAATTTATCGCCCAACTCTCGGCAACGTTCTTCGTCACCGACTATAAGTGTGCGGATTCTTCTAACCGAATTTTCAACTCCGACATTGAAAAATATCTTTACAACAAATCTCCAAAAGATAAAAGCAACAATAGCGACAGAGTAAGTAATGAGTAATACCGCTCGACTAAAAGCATACTGTTTAAAGAAAAATGTTATGGATGACGACAGCACAAGTCCTACAATTAAAGCAAGTAATACGCGCAACGTTGAAATCGAGTTACGTTTGTATCCGCCTACAAAGGCAGTGAAAATTGTCTGCATAAACGCCGGTATAATATAGACCCAAGGTTTTACTGCTTCCGGAAACCCTCCCCAACTGCCCGGACGATACAATTGTTCCGCCAGATAAAGCGCTCCTGAGAATACTATAAAATCAATAATAGCCGAAAGAATCGGTAGTCTGTAAAGATTTAGAAACGCTACGGATCTCCTTGCTACGATTGCCGTCCTCAAAATGATTTCTACAAGAAATGATGAGGAAAAATGTTTTTCAACAAAGAGATGCATTGCCTCATAGAATATTTTTGTTTCGTCAAGACTGCTTCGTTTAGTGCTTTCGCCTTTGTAATGTATTATTTCGGTCACCGGCACATAATAAACTTTGTACCCGTTTGATTTTACCCTGTAACATAGATCAAGGTCTTCGCCGTACATAAAAAATCTTGGATCAAAACCACCGACTTTTTCATAAACTTCTTTTTTGAACATCATGAATGAACCGGAGACCGCATCAACTTCATTTACTTTATCTTCATCGAGGTAAGTAAGATTATAGCGGGCAAACAGTTTGCTCTTCGGGAATAATTTGCTTAAACCGGTAACTTTAGTAAACGATGTCCAAGGACCTGGAAAACTTCTGCGGCAGGCTAGCTGCAATGTCCCATCAGGATTAAGGACTTTACATGTTACCATTCCCGCATTATGATTATCTTCCATAAACTCGATCAACTTTGTAAAAGTATCTTCTCTAACAATCGTATCGGGATTAATAAGCACAATATATTTACCCTCTGCAATTTCTAATCCTTGATTATTCGCCTTGCCAAATCCGACATTTTTTTCATTTGCTATCAAAGTTATATTTGGGAACTTACTTTTAATATCATTAACACTTCCATCGGAAGAAGCATTATCAATAATTATAATTTCGGAAGAGAAACTACTCAAAGCTTTTTCCAAAGAATAGAGTAAGTTCTTAACAAACTCTTTTACATTGTAGTTTACTATGATAATTGATAGCTGGGGCATGTTAATTTAATTTAGTGTTCCAAAGACAGCTTTGAATCTCAACTTCCACACCATTGTAATTGCTTCCCTAACAATCTTCTTCGACATTTTGGACTCACCTTCAACTCGATCCATAAATATAATTGGGATCTCTTTACATCTAAACCCTTTCCTGAATGTTTTAAAGTTCATCTCAATTTGAAATGAATATCCGTTTGAATGAATATTATCAAGGTTGATCGATTCCAGCACTTCCCTTCTAAAACACTTGAAACCGCCTGTTGCATCCTTCACAGGCATACCGGTTATCACTTTTGTATAAATGTTGGCAAAGTAACTTAATAACAATCTCTTCATTGGCCAGTTAATTACATTCACTCCTTGAATATACCTGCTTCCAATAACAAGATCATTTTCTTCAATCGATTTTAAAAACTCTGGAATTACTTTTGGATCATGAGAAAAATCGGCATCCATCTGAACGGCAATATCGTAATTATTAGAAAGCATATACTTAAAACCAGCTACATATGCCGTACCTAGTCCCATCTTCCCTTCTCTCTGCAGCACATGAACCCGGGAATCTCTCTGTGACACTTCTTTTACATATTCTCCTGTACCGTCGGGTGAATTGTCATCCACCACCAATATTTCTAATTCACCAGGTAAACTTAGAACTTCCTCAATCATATTCTCAATATTGGTTCGCTCGTTATAAGTCGGAATTATAACTAATACTTTTTTCATGAATCATCCTGATTTAATAATTTTAATTATAGTGACCTTGTCCAAATAGCACTACAAAAACGGTGCGGACCAAGATCTTAAGATCATTTCTCAACGACATATTCTCTATATAGAAAAGATCGTATCTTAATTTTTCTTTAACATCTTCTACAGTTTCATCGTATTTATGTTTCACTTGTGCCCAGCCGGTTACACCTGGTCTTACTTTTAATCTCCTCTTATAAAAAGGTATTTCTTCTGAAAGCTTATCAACAAAATAAGGACGCTCAGGTCGAGGACCAACCAAACTCATTTCACCTTTTAATACATTTATCATCTGCGGAATTTCATCAATTCTTACTCTGCGTATAAACTTACCTATTTTTGTTATTCTCGGATCATCTTTAGTTGACCAAACCGGACCGGAAAGTTTTTCTGCATCTTGCTTCATCGATCGAAATTTAATTATCTTGAAAATTTTTCCATCCATTCCGGATCTTTCCTGCAGATAAAAAACCGGTCCTTTACTGTCAATCTTAATTGCAATAGCTGTAATCAAAATGATAGGTGAACTTATGATAATTAAGATCAATGAAATCAGAATATCCATCAGCCGTTTGAGTTTTTTCTCCCATTCCGGCATAAGCTGCGGCATAATATCGATCAGCGGAAAACCGTATAATTGAGAAGTTCTTGCCTGCCCGCTTATTATTTCATAAAGATCCGGGATTATCTTAATAGAAACATTATTGGAATCACACTTAGCAACAACTTCGAGCATAACATCTCCCTCATGTTTATCGAGCGCCAAAATAATTTCTGCAGCGTTATACTCTTTTATAACTTGATTGATATTATGAACAGTATTTACAACCTTTATCTTATTATATAATTTGCCTACATTTTTCTCCTTGACTGCAACGTAAGCAACAACATCAATTCCTAATCCTTTGTAGCTGTCAATCATATCATGCATATTTTTGGCTCTGGAATTAAATCCAACCAAAATTGCATTTTTCCTTCCGAACCCTTTAATAAGCAATCTTCTCTGGATACTTCTAATAATTAAACGACCGTTACCAACAAAGAAAAGAAGCAGCATCCAATAAATTAATATTAAGAATCGATTTGATGATGCAACACCATTTACCGAATCATCATAAAGGATTAAAAAGAACAGAATAAATAATCCAACAAAAGTTGCTTTAAACAATGTAAGTATTTCATCAAACCGAGATGAAGCAAACCATGTGCGATACATACCTACAAACGTGAAAACAATGATCCAATAAATATAGACTGCTGTCATAGATAGAAAGAATGCAGGTTCGGTGATCATCTGAAATAACCCCGATTCAACCCGGAGATAGAAGAAAACCGCCCAAGCTAAATTAATCGTAACCAGATCGGTAAGAATAATTAATATTTTTTCTAGTTGCTTACTCATTCTAAGAGTTTGTTTCAGAATATTTTAACTAACAAATATAAGATATCATCAATTAATATGTTTAGGTATTTAATAATCACTTGTGCAAGGATAAGAAGTTGAAAGTTCAAAAGTTACAAGTTAAAGGTTGAACGATGTAAATGTTTTTTAATTTTTATTGAATTTTGAAACAACTTTTTCGGAAATGTAATCTCCTATTGCAAGTGAGGCAGTAGCTGCCGGTGAAGGAGCATTAAGCACATGGATGATATTTTCTTTCTCAATCAAATAGAAGTCATCTATTAATCCGCCGGTTTTATCGCAAGCCTGCGCACGGACACCAGCTCCGCCCTGCATTAAATCATCACCTGATATTTTAGGAATTAATTTCTGCAATGCTTTTACAAATGCCTTTTTACT
>JAADIB010000201.1 GCA_013151565.1 Chlorobiota bacterium | reverse complement strand
CATTGAGAGTTCTGCCTACTTCACCGGCACGGTCGTTATGAACTCTTGGTCCGCGTGAACCGAACCCGCTGTCCGCAATATTAAATTGGTGGCGATAACCCCACGGTCCGCCTTGCTCAACATCTTTACCTTCATAATCCATATGACGCGATCTTAAATTACTTTTTAAGAATTTTGCAATAGGACTATCTTTAACAAAAGTTGTAAGCACCTTTACAGGCAAACCGAGATAGGAAGAAATACTTGCAACGTTTGTTTCAGCGCTTGTTGCCTGCAACTTAAAAGTATCACTGCTGTGAACCGGCTGACCGTTTACCGGTGTAATCCTTACGCCCATACTCGTCGGCACTAATAATGAGTATTTACAATCTTTTTTTAATTCTATTCCCATGATTACTCCAAAAAATTAGTTACAAATTAAATGTACAATTTTTAAGTTACTAGCATCCGGTATCAAGGATCCAGAAACTAGTATCCAGCTTACACCCCGCTATATGCGTTAAATCCTCCATCAACAGGAATAACAACACCCGTGACAAATCTTGACAGATCAGACAGCAAATAAAGAGTAGTTCCCACCAGGTCTTCAACTTCTCCGAATTTCCCCATTGGAGTTCCGTCAAGGATCTTCTTTCCTCGAGGAGTTAATTCATTTGTTTGTTCATCATAGAGCAAAAATCTGTTTTGATTAGTAACAAAGAATCCTGGTGCAATTGCATTAACTCTCACATTCGATTTTGCCAAGTGAACAGAAAGCCATTCTGTGAAATTATTTATCGATGCTTTAGCCGCGGAATAAGCCGGGATTTTTGTAAGCGGTCTAAAAGCGTTCATCGAAGAAATATTGAGAATTGTACCTTGTTTCTTTTTAACCATATCTTCTGCGATGACCATTGTCGGGATTATAGTCCCTTTGAAATTAAGATTGAAAACCCAATCGAATCCTGCAATATCCAGACCGAAAAAAGTTTCTGCTAGATCAGATCCCTCATCAATGAATTCCAAACTTGTTGTTGCTTTCGGCGAGTTACCGCCTGCACCGTTAATTAAAAAATCAACTTGTCCGAGTTCGGAAATTACTTTTGCATAAGCTTCTTTCATTGATTCGATACTGAGGACATCGGCTTTAACTCCGATAGCTTCAACACCGAATTCATTCCTAATACTTTCAGCCGCTTTATTTGCAGCATCTTCCGCGATATCCAAGATCGCTATTTTAATTCCAACGGAAGCAATTCCTTTAGCTAGTGCCTGACCGATAACCCCGCCGCCCCCGGTTATCACACATGTTTTATCTTTTAAATTCTCAAATGAAACAGTTTTCATTTCTTTCCTCTATTTAATTAATCCAAAATATTTCGGTAATGCTAAACTTAAGTCCGGCAAATATGTTACCAGCAGTAATGAGATGATCATAGCCGCAAACAACGGAAGCAGCGGTTTGATCACATTTTCAATTTTTGTATTTGCAACGCTGCAACCGACGAACAGAACGCTTCCTACAGGCGGTGTACACAACCCGATACTAAGATTTAGTACCATCATAATACCGAAGTGAACAGGATCCATTCCCAAAGAAGTTACGACAGGTAGAAATATTGGTGTGAATATCAGCACTGCAGGGGTCATATCCATGAATGTTCCAACTGCTAGAAGAATAACGTTAATTATCATAAATATCATAATCGGGTTACTCGTCAAGTTCAATAAAGCAGTTGTAATACTTTGAGGAATATTTTGATACGCCATTACCCAAGACATTGCAATTGAAGCGGCAATAAGAAGCATTACAATTGCAGTTGTTGCGGAACTATCCAATAAAATTTGGGGAAGCTCCTTCCATTTAACTTCCCTGTAAATAATTACTGATAAAATAAAAGTATATAGCACAGCTATTGCCGAAGCTTCCGTTGCCGTAAAGTATCCCGCAACAATTCCGCCTATAACGATTATTATCAAAAGTAAACTAGGCACTGCATCAAGCAGTTTAATAGCAGCTTCTTTAATTGTAAGTTTTTCACCAACCGGATAATCATGTTTCCAAGCATAAACTCCGGCTACCACCATCAAAGATAAACCAACAATAATACCGGGGATATAGCCTGCCACAAATAAAGCTGCAATTGACGCTCCACCACTTGCCAATGAATACACAATTAAATATTACTTGGAGGAATTATCAATCCCGTTGTTGATGAGGTTATATTGACCGCTGCGCTGAAATCTCGATCGTAACCTTCTTTCTCCATTCTCTCGCCCATAAACCCACCGATAGCAGAAGCAGCAGCAACAGCAGAACCGGAGATCGCTCCAAAGAACATTGCGGCAAGAATATTTACAAAAGCTAATCCGCCGGGAAGTCTGCCGACAAAGACTTTAGCAAAATCAATGAGCCGCTTCGCAATACCTCCTCGATTCATTAACTGACCGGCAAGTATGAAAAACGGAATAGCCAGCAGTGCAAAACTATCTAAGCCGGTAGCCATCCTTTGTGCGACCGTAGTGAATGTAGCCAAGGAGTCAATGCTCAAAAGCATCGTCAATACTGCTGATATACCGATACTGTATGAGATCGGAACTCCAATTGCCAAGAGTAGAACGAAACTAATTACTAATACTAAAACATCTGCTAATTCCATATAATTATACCATTCTAATTTTTATCGATTTAATTATTTCCTTTATACTGCTGAACTATCTCAACAGCAGTATAAAACATTATTAAAAGACCGCTCAAAGGAAGCACAATGTAAACGTATCCTAATTGTATCTGCAAAGCCGCGGAGATCTGTTTAAGGTAAAGAGTGAGAGATACTAAATTTGCACCTCCGATAACCATCACAAAAAGTGCAAACAGGAAAATCGAAATATTGATCACGTATTCCAATATGCCTTTTACTTTCGGTTTGGACTTATTCAGCAAGTAATCAATTGCCAGATGCATTTTTTGTCCTGTAACATAGGCAGCGCCCAACAACCCGAGCCATATAAGTAAATATCTAGCCAATTCATCAGTAAATGAACTGGGATCATTCATAATGAATCTGGTAAAAACCTGCCACAGTACGTTCAGTACCATAAGTGCCATAAGAAATACAAGTAAATTTTGTATTACTTTATCAACCTTATTTTTTAGTGCTATCATTGCTTTCAAACCTTTTTATTTCTTGTAAAAGATTATATATCTTCGGTTTACTCTTATACTCTTCATACATAGGCTGGACTTTTTCCTCAAACAGTTTCTTATCCGGGTGGATTATCTTGACTCCGGCTTTCTGCACTTCTTCCAATGCATGTTGAGATGCTATTTTCCATATCTTTCTCTGGTAAACAGTTGATTCGTCAACAGCTTCCTGCAGCCATTTCTGTTCTTCAGGTGTAAGAGAATTCCAAATTTTTGTACTGATCACAAGCACATCAGGTACAGTAGTATGTTCGTCCAATGAGTAATACTTACAAACTTCGTAGTGCTTTGATAAGTAAAAACTCGGCGGGTTATTCTCCGCTCCGTCAACAACGCCTTGCTGTAAAGCGGTATATAATTCACCCCAAGCAATCGGAGTGGCAGAACCGCCTAAGGCATTAACAAGTTTAACAGAAGTTTGACTCTCCTGAGTTCTTATCTTCAATCCATCCAGATCCTTGGGAGTATAGATCGGTTTATTAATTGTATAGAAACTTCTGCTGCCCGCATCGTAGTAGCATAGTCCGCGAAGCAGGAATTTTTGACTGCTGAGAAGAATCCTTTTCCCTATTTCACTATCCAACACATCGTATGCATGCTGTTCATCCTTAAAAACATAGGGTAAACTGAATACGGTATAGAGCGGTGAAAAATTTTCCATTACGCTGGCTGATATCTTTGTCATTCCGAGACTGCCGATCTGCAGAAGTTCAACACACTGGCGCTCGGTTCCCAATTGCTGGCTGGGATAAATATCGATCCGCATTTTTCCATTCGATTTTTCCTTTAATTTCTCAGCCATGAATACCATCGCTTTGTGAACCGGGTGTGATGGATCAAGTCCATGCGCAAGTTTGATAACAGTTACATCGGATTTTACAGCACAGCTGAAAAGAAAAGTCAGCGCTAATAATATCAGTATATTTCTGATCCGAGATATTTTCATATTATATATTCTCATAATGTTGATTTTTGTTAAAGATTATATGCTTTTTTAACCAATCCATTTGCTAGTTGATAACTTAATTCTTTTGCTTCGTCAATGTTAATAATGTGTCTGGCAGCCAATCCGGCAAGGAAATTTGAATCAACTCTTCTCGATAGATCATGACGCGCGGGAATTGATAAGAATGCGCGTGTGTCATCGTTGAAGCCAACCGTGTTATAAAAACCGGCAGTCTCAGTCACCATTTGTCTGTATCGTGTCATTCCCTCGATGCTGTCATGAAACCACCAAGCCGGACCGAGTTTAAGCGCCGGATAATGTCCGGCAAGAGGCGCCAGTTCACGGGAATAATTTGATTCATCAAGTGTAAATAGTATGATTGTCAATTTCGGATCGTTGCCGTATTTATTCAGCAGCTCGTGCATGTTTTTTGTATACTCGGTTTGAACAGGAATATCGCAGCCTTTATCCAAACCAAAGCGGTTAAATATCACCTGGTTATGATTTCTGAAAGATCCGGGATGAATCTGCATAACAAGTCCATCTTCAGAACTCATTCTTGCCATTTCCATCAGCATATTGGCGATGAAAAGTCGTTCATCCTCAACTGAGGCATTACCATTTAAAGCTCTCTGGAAAATTGCATCTGCTTCATCATCCGTAAGCTGATGAGTAAAAGGGGAGAGAATTCCCTGGTCGGTTGAAACTGCTCCCATCTGCTTGAAAAACTCTCTTCGGTTTTCAATTGCAGCGATGAAGCTTTTGTAGTTGTTTACGTCAATACCTGAAGCAGAACTTAGCTTAGCTATTTCATCTTTCCAGTTAGCCGCTAAAATATTCACAACCGCATCAGGTCTGAAGCTTGGTATTACTTTTCCATTCCAATCGGAATTGTTGATCTGTTTGTGATACTCCAGACTATCAGAAGCGCCGTCTGTAGTTGATAATACTTCAATATTGAATTTATTAAAAAGTGTGCGGGGTAAAAATTCCGGAGTTTGAAGTTTTGCTGAGATATGGTCGTAAATCTCTTGAGCATTATCACCGTTCAGTTTTTCGGTAATACCAAATACATCTTCAAACTCATGAGTTAACCAAGCGCCGGTTGGAGTTCCCGCATAAAGATAAAAATGTTTTCCGAATATCTGCCAAATCTTCCTATGATCTTTTTCAACCGGAGTGCCGTCTTGAGTAGGAATGCCAAGTTCTTCCAGAGGGATCCCTTGCGAATATAACATTCTATAAATGTAATGGTCAGGTATAATGAATAATTCAGTCGGGGAAGGGAAGGGAGTATTCTCTGCAAAGATTCTAGGATCAACATGTCCATGCGGACTAATGATAGGCAGATCTTTTACAGAAGAATAAAGCTCTCTGGCAATTTCTCTTACTTGCGGGTTCGGATCAAAATATCTATCTTGATTTAACATAGCATTCACCAATTAATTTATAAATGGTTTTAAGTGTTTTCCAAAATGCTCTGTGAGGAACTTGTAATGTAATTCCTCATTTTCATTTAAGCAATTTAATATTCTATCTTTATAAATGTAATTTCCGTTTTCATCTTTAACAGTAAGAACCAATCCGAATGTTACATGAAAGACTTGACGGGCATCATCTTGGTTCAATAGATCCGCAAGCTCTTCATCACTGTATGAATCAGAAGATTTTACTTTATTCAAATCGGCAGAAACGTGATAGGTCTTCTTCTGTTCTTCATAATTATCTCGGGCAAAATCGAGGATCTCACTGAATAGTTTTGGATCTGTATCAGCTACTACACGTAAAGCCTCAAGATAACTTGTACCCGCTGTTTTAACATGCGTAAAGCCCTTATTGAGAGAACCTATTACACGGTAAACGCCGAACTTATCGCTTCCGGAATGAAGGCTGATCTTATAATTCCCGAAATGGTTAGCAATTGCAATATGCTTTAAGTATTCACGCTTGAAAACATCAAGATCGCCTTTGTAGTCAATACCTTTTTCAAAGTCACCGATAAATCTCGGGGCTAAACTTACAATTTCAACTCCATTGTTCTTAAGTTCATTCGCAATAAAGAAATGTTCGAACGGTGAAGTAACCGATTCGGTTTCATCAACAGAAACTTCCACTTCAAATTCACTTGAGGGGATAGTTTTTTTCAAATGATCGAACATCATTCTTATATGCTTGATTGACGCGCCATATTTTACAATTGCCCTGAGTGTATCAACTCTATCTGGGGAAAGAATAAGGTCTGCGCCGATTTTAAAATCTTTACCGGCGTAATTGTCAACATCAATTTCTTCATGCAGATAATCATGCTTTGC
>JAADIB010000068.1 GCA_013151565.1 Chlorobiota bacterium | reverse complement strand
GTTAGTCCGAAACTGGCAAGAATTTTTTCCTCTCCCTCTGTAAGTGTATGAGCCTTTAACCTTTGAATATTATCGATAATGATCTTATACTCTTTCAGTTCAGGTTGAGCCTTATAGAATTGAGCTATTTTGTCCTTATCAATTCTGAGCACTTCAGGATCAAAGAAAGATGCAGCTTCTGAAATTTTTGTCCCAAGTGCAGCAGCTTGCGAAGCTAAAGCCTCGTTAGCGCTGTTTCCTAAGTCTTGGTCTTTTTTAGTCGCGAAGCATAACTGGAAAATTTTGAAAATTCTCTGTAGATACCATACATGGTTGTTAATGTATAAAGCAGATTATCTGCGCGCTCGGCAAGTTTACCTTTATATTTGGTGATCTCGTCTATGCGGTTTTCAATTCTTGTTTTATCCTGCTGCCACTCATCAACTGAAGAATACAAATCTTCAAGATTCCACTTGTACTTATTATCTATATCCTCTCGTTTGAGAGTTTGTGTATTAATGAAAGTGGAAGTAAACAAAAAAATCAGAAGTGATTTGATCAAAATTCTTTTCATCTTTTCCTCGTATTTAATTATAAATTATTTGTAATTAAAATTACATAATTGCAAAATCAAGTACTATAATTTTGGAGGGAAAGAAGAAAATATTTTTATTTTATCTTTTTTATATTCTTGTTTTTCGTTCTGGTTAGAAAAATTAAAGGTATCGTTACTAAAACAACTATTGCGCTAATTAACAATGTAAGATCCAAACCCCAGATGAATTGATCTTGCCATTCTTTCCTCGGTCCGAATAGTTCATCCTGTACTTCTATCAGAACTTGTGTCTTGGTGAATATTTCAGCGCCGTAAGCTAACCAAATTATAAAAGTAATTGCTATTAATATTAGCGCAGTTAACCTTATTCGTTTTTGTGTTTTATTTAAAATTGGACAATTCATAACTCTCCTCAAATGTACCTTCAAATATAACATCGGAATTTATTAATTACCGGAATCTAATCGACAAAAATAACATTTACAATTTTTTGACATTTTTATGACAACTCAAGTATTGACAATTCTTATTGTGTAAGTAGAAATTTTAATAATTCGGGTTGAACATGAAAAATCTAAAATTATTAACCGGTTTACTGATTATTATTTCGTTTGCTACTTCTACTATGGCTCTAGCACAAGACAGTATTAAAATCGTAATAATTAGTAAAAAAATCGGAGCTATTATTGATGCAAAGGAAAAAGAAGAATATAGAATCTTACCAAAATTCAAAGATAATTTTGTAAATGCAATATTTTATATGGATAGCAATAATCAGTTTTATTGCAAAGTGCGATTAAAAGCCGGAGAATCATTTAAAGATAGCATTTTGAGTTATAATTATAACTCAATTAGGAATATTGCAGCGAAAGCACAAATGAAAGAAAACGGTCGCAACTTTAATATTAATGATGTTCAATTATACTTTGCAGATGGAAAGAAGGTTCAAAGTTTTAATGAAAGAACTTATAAACAGTTTACCCGTAAAATCCCATTGGCAAAAACTGGTTCTGAGTATTCTCAATTGATTAGAGAAAATTATGGAGTTGGTCTAGCTTCAGGTATAATTATAAATCCATATAGTTATAAAGATTTATCGAAAATATTTTATAATATTGCAAGGAACATAGTGCTTGAACCAGAAAAGGTAAGTGAATCTGACTTTGTAATAAATTCATTTCCACTATTTAGTTTTTCAAGTGTTTTCTTTATACAAAATTCTTTTTCCCTAGAGTTAGAATATTCTTTTGGAGGAAACGAGAAAGCATTTTCAGATGTTAGTTATAAGTCTTTCTCTGTTTCTATAGCTTATCTTTATTCTTTATCACAAAGGGTTTTCCCATATTTATCTATTGGTTATAGTGGGTTTAATTTTAAAGCATCTCAATATTATTCATTAACAGTCAAAAAAGATAGTGTGGGAACTCTTGAAACAATTTCTTTAGAAGGAAAAGGTGGCGGATTAAAACTATCGATTGGAATGATTTATAAACTATCTGACTTTTTAAGTTTTAATTTGTTTGGGGGTTACAGATTTACGTCGCCTATTAAGTTTGATGAAAATTATAATTCTTACATTGGTTATGATGTAGCTTATAAAATGAAAGGTTTTGAAATAGGTTTAAAAATTTTATTTAGATAATAATGAGGTTAAAAATGAAAAAGTTAAAATTCATTATGATAATAGTCTCTGTGCTATTTTTCTACAGTTGCCAGACAGTTGATCAAATATCCACGTTTAACGATTTGTCTGAATTAGAGCAAGATGATGAACTTCAGATTATTACAATTGATTCTACGGTTTACTACGCAGATAGTTTTACTTATACTGACAGCACAATAAAAATAATAGGAACGAAAAATTTACGCAATGAAGAAAGTAATTTTATTGGGGAATTAAATTTCAGCGATATTGCATATATTCAAGCAGAAGGAGTAAGTACATGGAAAACTCTTGGATTTATTGCAGCTACAGGAGTAATTGTTTTTAACGGAGTTTCTTATTTGGATAGCAGAGCAACCCTTTCTCCCAACTTAGAAATTTATTATCCACATGGCGGCGGTTACGGTTCATGTCCTTTTATTTATTCATGGAATGGTACAGAGTTTCAATTAGAAGGTGAAGCATTTGGAATTGCTTTAGGCAAAGCGCTTGAAACGGAAACGCATATAGTATTACCGAATTTAAATTCTTCAAATAATAAGTATAAAATCAAGCTGACTAATGAACGTCCGGAAACACATTTCTTCAATAATATCTGTATTACCGCAGCAGAGGTCGGTAAAGATGTAATTGTTTATTCTGATAATAAAAATAAACTGCAACCTGTTACAAAACTTAGAAAAATATATGATGCATCGGATTTAAAGAATACAAACTTAACTAAGCAGTTATTAAATGAAGACAATTTATATTGGGAATCAGATCTATCAACTGCGAACAGTGATCAAAACTTTGAAGATCAACTTTTTGTTAACTTAAAAAACATTAGTGCTGATGCCGATTCAATATCGCTAATGGTTTCTGCAATCAACACAGATATTTCATCTTCTGTATTTCAGTATCTTCATACCTTGTTGGGTGACGAATTAGCGAACTTTACAAAAGCTGCCGAAACAGATAAGGGATTAATTAGCATACTCAAAGAAACCTTGAACAGAAGCGCACTTAAAATTGATATCTGGGACGGTGAAAAGTGGCAATACAACGATCTTATTTACCCGGAAGCAAATTTTGTTAAATTTAATAAACTGGTAAGATTACCTGTCGTCATTCATAATGGGGCTATGCAAATTAGGTTAAGATGTTTAACCGATGTCTGGAAAATTGATGCAATTCATTTTGACGATTCACCCCGAAAGGAACTAACAATATTTCCAGTTGAAATAACAAGCTTTACTACAAATTCAAAAGGGACTTTAGAGGAAATAAAAGAAAAGGATGATCTCTATGTTAAATTATTACCAGGCGAAGAAATAGAATTAGAATTCAATAGTGTAAAAGTATCTCAGAATAAAAAAGTAGTTTATACTGTCACTGTTGGCGGATATCTCTACGAATGGATCATTGATAAAAGTCTTGCAGTTGGTGAGGGTTTGGAAAATCTTGATACATCAACACCCAGAATTGAATTGGTAAAAACGTTGTTAAGAAACATGGATGCTTTTCTGCCGATAATCTATGATAACTGGAAATCATCCAAGCAGAATGTTGTATTGAAAAATTAGAGATATAAATTTATAATTTGAATAGACTTGTAAACCGGTTCTTTACTTTATTGTTATTCACTGCCATTGCTAATGCTCTTTTTGTACCGATAATAATGAGCAGCCTAGTAGCGCGTGTGATCGCGGTGTAAAGCAAATTGCGTTGAAGCATCATATAGTGTGCTGTGGATACCGGCAAAATGATACACGGGAACTCACTACCTTGACTCTTGTGTACTGTAACTGCATAGGCAAGAGTTATCTCATCCAGATCTTCGAATGCATATTCAACAAGCTTGCCGTCAAATGAAATATACATTGTTTTTCCTTCGTCATTTACTCCCACAATCGAACCGATATCGCCGTTGAATACATTTTTATTATAATTATTACGAAGCTGCATTACTTTATCATTTGCTTTGAACTTGCGTTCGCCTTGTGAATAAACTGTTTCAGAATAGTTCAGGTTCTGCTGCATCAGCTTATTTAATTCTGTAACACCGACATCACCCTTATAAATTGGCGAGAGCACTTGTATATCATCCACCGGGTCAAGTCCAAAATGATCTGGTAATTTATCTTTACACAAATAGAGAATCTTTCCCGGGATCTTTTTATTATCCGTTTCCTCGATAAAGATGAAATCGGAATCTTTGATATAATTCAATACGGGAATCTCGCCGCGGTTTATTCGGTGAGCATTTAAGACTATATCGCTGTGTTTAGCCTGTCTGAAAATCACATTTAGTTTTATCACTGGAATTTTATCACTGCTGATCAAATCCTTAAGCACATTACCGGCTCCAACCGACGGAAGCTGATCAGCATC
>JAADIB010000227.1 GCA_013151565.1 Chlorobiota bacterium | reverse complement strand
AGTTATGACCATTTGAGATCACTTTTATAATTAAATTATAGAGAAATATTTTTATGTTCTTAAAATTTCATATTTCTAAATTTAGTCTGTCATTCCCGCGAGTTTTTAACGGAAATATCTCGCAGCAGAAGAAATCCCGGTTAAAGGGATTTAGCAATTACAATCTTTTACATCATCATTTCCTTTGGAGTAGTAATCATGAAAAATAGATTGACTTCCTCATTTCGAACTAGAGTAAAATTTAGTATATATTTTTTTTGTATTTCTATACTTATTCTTTTTTCTTCAGGTCAGATTATGAATGCAGCAGATCATAGCAAAATTGAAGTTCTAATTCTCAGCGGGAAAAATAATCACAAGTGGCAGCTGACAACTCCAGCTATTGAAAATCTCTTAGAGGAAAGCGGCAGATTTAAGGTAACGGTTACAAATGATCCCGAAAATCTTAATCCAAATGAACTTAACAAATATGATGTAATTCTCAGCAATTGGAATACTTGGCCTGACGTTACAGGACATCGGTGGAAGCCAGACCTAGAGAAGGCTTTCTTAGATTTTGTCGCAAGCGGAAAAGGATTCGTGGTTGTTCACGCCGGCAGTTCTACACTACAGGATTGGCCTGAATTTCAGCAGATTGCCGGAGGTACTTGGGGAAAAGGTATTACGGGACATGGACCTATCCATACGTTTAAAGTTATCATCAAAGATACGAATCACCCAATAACAAAAGGGTTAAAAGATTTCTATATAAAAGATGAACTTTGGAACAATACAAAATTTCAACCGAACATAAAAATATTGTGTACGGCTTATTCATCATCTGACTGGAAGGGTACAGATAAATATGAACCTATTATAGTTACAACACATTATGGAAAGGGACGAGGTTTTTTCAGTGTACTTGGGCATAACAAAGCGACAATGCAGAACATTGCATGGAGAACACTTTTATTAAGAGGAACCGAGTGGGCTGCAACTGGTAAAGTAACAATCCCTATACAAGAACCTTGGCCTGCGACTTTTAAAATTGCTGAAAGGCAAAGTAAGTATTGGGAACAAACCGATACGACAGTTGCATTAATAAATGATTATAAGATTGTCTGGCAATTTAATCTTCCTAAAATAGGGAAACCATATTTTCACCCGCTGAATACAATTGACGGATATACACTTACTTGGTTAAGTCCTTCCGATCATCCTTGGCACTACGCTCTGTGGTTTTCGTGGAAATATATCAACGGAATCAACTACTGGGAAGAAGATAGAAAGACACATCTTCCGGAAGGATTAACTGAAGTTACAAGGCAGAGTATTAAAACAAATGATGATCTTTCAGCGAAAATTATTCTGCACATTTCTTATCATCCTCAAAACAGCGGTGCTGTACTTACCGAAGTACGAACGATTTATATTAGTCCCCCGGATAAGGCAGGTAATTATTATATTGACTGGCTAGGAGAGTTCAAAGCCGGTAAAAAAGATGTGGTTCTAGAGCGAACTCCTATTGAAGGACAGGAAGGCGGACGACGTTGGGGCGGTTATGCAACTTTAGGGTTGCGTGTGAATACAGAAACATTAACAGGAATAAAACTATTGAATAATGAAGGTAGGAAAGGGTTAGATATACATACGAACCCAACTGAATGGACAGATATCAGCGGAGTAGTAAAAGATGATACTACTAAATCAGCGGGGATAACAATTTTCGATTACTATAAAAATCCTCGTCACCCGGTTCCAGGATATGTTATTAACACCGAGAATAAAAATGATGAACCTTCTTTTGTTTATACCAATCCCGGATTTCTTTATAATAGTTCATATACAATAAAAGCTGGGGAAACATTAACTCTGCGTTACAGAATTTATGTACATAACGGGATGGGGAACCTCAAAAAATTGAATGACATGTTTAAAAAGTACATTAAAAAATAATTTAGTTAATAAGGAGAAATAAAAATGGGAATTTCAAGAAGATCTTTTATAAAAGGTACTGCAGCAATGAGTGTATTAGCAGGCTTTCCTACCGTAATTCCGAGTACTGTGTTAGGCAGAAACGGAGTTACTCCTCCCAGTGATAAAGTGAATATTGGTCTTATTGGCTGTGGTAATAGATCAGGTGCAGCAATAGATTATAAAAGATATGACAAATCTCAAGTAGTTGCAGTATGTGATCCTATTAGAGAGCGAAGATTAATGAGAAAGGCACAGTTTGATAACTGTGATGACTACAATGATTTTCGTGACTTATTAGATAGAAAAGATATTGACGCAGTACATATTGCTACAGCGGATCATTGGCATGTTCCTTTATCTTTGGCTGCAGCTAAAGCCGGTAAGGATATGTACACTGAAAAACCGTTGAGTATATCTATAGCAGAAGATATTGCAGCAAGAGCAATTGTTGATAAATATGATAGAGTTTTTCAATATGGTGCGCAGCAGAGATCAATAGCGCAAGTTCGAATGGGAATAGAATTGGTTCTAAACGGTCATATTGGAGACGTTAAAGAAATTTATGTTTGGGCACCGCATGGCGAGTCTGGTGGGTCTGCTACACCTGTACTGCCTGTGCCTGATGGCTTTGATTATGAGCTTTGGCTCGGGCCTGCTCCCAAAGCTCCTTTTTCTAAAGATCGTTGTCTAGTTCAAAGTAGTAGAAATGGGATCTTTCATATTTATGATTATGCCATTGGTTTTATTGCCGGCTGGGGAGCACATCCAGCTGATATGTTACAGTGGTGGGCAGATAACTCTGGAATGGAGAACACGATCCCTACATATTATGAAGGTTCAGGTGAAATTGGAATTGGCGGATTGTTTAACACACTTACAAACTGGAATGTTACATGCACCTACGATAATGGTCTTAAAATGAGATTTATGGATGACCAAACAGCAGCAAGACTTAATCCGCATCCCGGAGTAGAACCGGTTCACGGAACTCTATTTGTAGGAACAAAAGGATGGGTGAAAGTAAATCGAGGAGGTTGGAAAGTCTCTGATGAAAAATTATATAGATTAGGGAAAAATCCCGGGTCAAAACGTTTAGAAGTAAGTAAAAATCAGCGTCATAATTTTATTGATTCTGTTATAAGCAGGAAACAGCCAGTGGATAATCTTCACTCGGCTGTAAGGTCAGATATTATCTGCCATCTTTCCGATATATGCATCAGAGAAGGTCAGCCAATTACTTGGGATGTAAAAAAAGAAACAATAGTTGGAAATCCTGAAGCTGCAAAAAGGATGTACAGACCGCTGCGGAAACCATGGGATGCTTTATTAATATAATTGGTGATCTGGTTAATGCAATTTTTATGATCGGATTAATAAAGAAAAGTGATTATGAAAAAAATATTGAAAATAATTTTATATGTCTTGGGTGTTCCTATCCTGATTGTGCTGTTAACATTATTCGGCATGTGGTTAAAGTATAACAGTGTTGTCAGTTCTCAGCCTAATAATCATACCGAGAATGTAAAACCAGGATACTATGGTAAATGGGTAAATAATTTTATCGGTACCGGCGGATTTCCGGTGTGGGTTTGCGGGCAGAACTTCCCGGGAGCAACAGTCCCATTTGGAATGGTTCGCTTGAGTCCGGAGACTGCTTCACTTTATACAAATACAAGAGGATACAATACATCGGGATATTACTACGGTGATAATAAGATAATCGGTTTCAGCCATACTAGGCTTGGCGGTACAGGTGCAACTGACGGCGGAAGCTTTCTCATTACACCGACTACTAAATCACCGGATGAAATTAATTATGGTGAAGATTATTATCATATCTTTTCACACTCGGATGAAGCAGCTTTTCCAGGTTACTACAGCGTAAAACTAAAGGACGAAGGGATACTTACTGAATTGACTTCCACTGAAAGAGTTGGTCTGCATCGTTACACTTTCCCTGAGAATAGCAACCGCAGCTTATTGATAAAAGTAACTAATGCTTTAGGTGAAGGAAGAGCTGAGGATGGACAAGTAACAATTTACTCTGATAAAAATGAAATTTCAGGTTCAGTTAGATTGTTCGGGACGTTCTCAAAGAGGTACGGTGGAATAAAAGTTTATTTTACGGCACGCTTCAATCAACCCTTTTCAAATTATGGAATATGGGATGGTTCAAATTATAATGAAGGTATGACAACGGCTTTGAGCGATGATATAACTGTTAACCTTAATTTTGATAGTAATTGGAAACAGACTGTTAATGTAAAAGTCGGGATATCTTATGTGAGCATTGAAAATGCTAGGTTGAATCTGGATAGTGAAGTTGGGAACAATTCCTTTGATGATATTCTGCAGAATGCAATTGCTAAATGGGAAGATAAACTTTCAATAATAAAGATTGATGGAAGCGATGATGATGAAAGGGTGATATTCTATAGCTCGCTTTACAGAAGTTTTCAGATGCCTACAATATTCAACGACGTTAATGGCGAGTATTTAGGTTTTGATAATAAAGTTCACAGAGCAACTGGTTTTACATATTACACAGATCTTTCGTTGTGGGATACATTCAGAACTATTCATCCGCTTTTTACTTTGATAGCAAAAGGTCATCAGCATGATATGGTCATCTCTCTTATAAAGATGGCTGAACAAGGAGGCTGGTTGCCGCGATGGCCTTCCGGGAATGGGTACACTGGATCTATGCTTGGATCACCTGCGGATATCACAATTGCCGGTTCTTACATAAAGGATTTTGACACGGATGCTGCTTTTGATAAAATGAAATTGACTGCGTTAGCACCCACGCCGAGAGGCTCTGCAAGTTCCGGTAGAAGATCAATTGAAGGTTACTTAAAATATGGATATTGCCCGGCTGATATTAAAGAAAGATCTGTAAGCCGAACTCTCGAGTATGCTTGGGCTGATCATTCGATTAGTTTGTTCGCCGGAGCATTGGGATACAAAGAGGACTCACTTCTGTTTGCCGGACATGCAAAATATTATAAGAATGTCTGGAATCCTAAAACTCAATATTTTCAAGCCAGGAACAGTGATGGAAGTTTTGTAAAGAAATTCAAACCTCTGCAGTTGACCTATACGGATTGGGATGAGGAGTACACAAAAGGTTACGTAGAAGGGAGCGCACTTCAATGGCGGTGGGCAGTGCCTTTTGATGCCGAAGGTTTGATATCACTTTTCAAAAGCCGCGAATATTTTATTAGTGAATTGAATGATTTCTTTGCCCTCTCAGATCCTCAACTCGCTACTTGGAATCCGGGTTCGTATTACTGGCATGGAAATGAACCGGATATTCATTCTGCTTATTTATTCAATTATGCAGAGAGACCTGACCTGACTCAAAAATGGGTTAGATGGATCTTGGATAACAAGTATGACAATACTTATATTGGCATTGACGGAAACGATGATGCCGGTACACTCTCTGCATGGTACATTTTCAGTTCACTTGGGTTTTATCCAATTGCCGGTTCGGATGTTTATCAGCTTGGAGCGCCGCTTTTCAAAAGCGCTGTGATTGATCTTGGAGGTAAAACATTATCAATTGTTGCTGAGAATTATTCACCGTCAAATATTTACGTGGGAAAAATATTCTTGAATGATACTTTGTTAAACCGTAACTGGATAAGGCATTCTGAAATCATTAACGGTGGAACTCTGCGCTTTGTTATGAGTGAAATTCCAGTAGTAAATTATACGAACAAATAAATAGAATTAGCTTTTATAAAAACCTCCAAGGTTTTTCAAGTTAAAAGTAATTTTAAGTACAAATTATTTTTATAGAACTCTGTCTGCAAACCTTGGAGGTTTAATAGACAATTACTTATCCGAAAATTAAATAGTATATAAATTACAACGTGAGGTTAAACTGCAAAACTACAATATAAGTACAGCAGCTAGAATTATTAAATCATCATTTTTGTTTTTGGTAATACTTTTAACTTCCTTATCATGTTCAACTAATGATAGTATTGCAGTAGTTGACCTTAAATGTGAGTATTTAGAAAACCCATTGGGAATAGACATTACAACACCTCGCTTGAGCTGGCAGCTAAAAACAGAAAAAAATAATGTCAGTCAAAAAGCCTATCAAATACTGGTATCCAGCGATGAAGCAAAGTTGAAAAATAATATTGGTGATCTCTGGGATACTGATAAAGTAATTTCAGATCAGTCAATACAAATATTTTATCAGGGCGCAAAATTAGAATCTCGTCAAAAAGTATTCTGGAAAGTTCGCATTTGGGATGAAGGGAAAGAGGCTTCTAAATGGAGTGAAATTGTATCATGGGAAATGGCTCTCTTGGATAAAT
>JAADIB010000367.1 GCA_013151565.1 Chlorobiota bacterium | reverse complement strand
GTGTTCTCCTGCATCCGAAGCAGATTTTTCTTTTTATCTTTATCGTTTATTTCTGCAATACTGTGCTCGCTATGGCAATCGTTACAAACAGGTGCTTCTTTTATTCCCCTTTGAACTCTTATCCAGTGAATTGAATTTTTATACTCCGCAACTACTTCGCTGTGACATTTTGCACATGTATGGGGCAGATTGATCGGGGATATTTGTGATCCGACTTGCACGCGGTTTTTTATATCGTGTACACCGTGACATGAAACGCAGCTGGCAGACTTTTTATCACCGGCAATATTTAATAAGCCATGGATTGATTTGGAATAAGTTTTCTCAGGAAATTTAAAACTCATTTTATGTTTTTTCTCAAAATTAGGATCATCATGACAAGCCCCGCAAGTTTGTCCAATGTTCTTATCATTTACTCTGCTGTCATCAGCTTTAACATCTTTAATGTCGTGAGAGCCGTGACAGTCCCAGCATTTTGCAGCATCTTCCATTCCTTCAGCTAAAGAAATTCCATGTACACTTTCTTTATGAATTTTAGCTATATCATCATGGCATGAATAGCAATTTGAAACTTGATTTGGTTTTAAACTATCCTGATGTTCTTCAATATTTTTTGAAACATAACCATGACAATCAACACACGTAAGATTACTATGAATCGATTTTACAACTATAGGTTCGTACTCTTCCTTATCATGACATTCGTAGCAATCTTTCGCTGATTTCTGTTTGATATGATATTTTGAGGGAAAAACAACCCTATCCTTGGTATGACATTTACTGCAAATTCGTTTTGTCGGGTTCTTATATTTTGAAGGGGAAATGATGCTGTGCTTTCCATGACACGAGACGCAAGATGGCGGGTTCTTTACAACATTTTTGAGTCTATGATGTATATCGGATTTTTCCGTGGTCAAGTATTTTTCATCATGACAAGAAATACATTGAACCTTTTTTGCTCCAGTTTCAGAGTGTGATTCATCAACAACATCATCGTGACAATCAGTACAGTCAAGTACATCTTGATGAACCCCTTTAATATGAACATCATCATGGCAATCGGCGCAGTCAAGATCTTTTGAATACAAATTAGAGGAAAAAAGGATGGCAAATAATAACAGGTAGAATATTCTAATCATGGTAAAACCCTTATCAATATTGCGATAAATTATTATTGAACTTTATTATATCAGAAAGTAAACTGATATACTGTATATATTTTTAATATGAATGAATTTTCAAATAATTATTTTGAAGTTGAAGTAAATTTATCTTTATAAGAGTATAATTAGTTTTCAATATCTAACCACAAATAAGAGATGCAATTGTCCTATCTAAAAATATTTAATAAAATACTTTTAAGCAATAAAGAAAAAATTAATTAAGCATCTTTTGTTTGCTATCATAAAACAAAACAGTTGACAGAAACTTATGAATTGATACCAACTTTCTTCTGAGCATTATTACTGAAACAATTCTAGTAAAATCGATTATAGGGGGAAGGAAAAACTAAGAGGGATTGAAATCTAATTTTTAATCCCTCTTTAGTAATTTAGATTATTTTTTCCTCGAGTTATCAGACCAAGTTTTAAGAGCTTTGATCACATCCTGCATAGATTCAAGAATAAATTCTCTCTTATCATCAGGTAATTTCTTTAAGATTTCTTCATGCAGCTTTATGTGATTTTCATTCACTACTTTAAGAAATGGTTTACTGCTTTCGGTAAGATAAACAATTACATTTCTCTTATCCTTCTGGTCTACTTTTCTTTCGATATATTTTTTATCTTCTAGAGATGTCAAAATATGAGTGATCCGACCTGGTGTAAGGTTCATCTGAATAGCAATACTCTTTATCGCAATACTTGGACTTTCTCTAAAAAGTCTAAGACATCTAAACTCTGCCGGAGTCAGGTCATATTTAGCAGCAAAAAAATGTTCTTTATTGGTACAAGTTCTAGCTAATTCACATGTTAAGTGAGCCATTAATTCAGCCATCGAGTTATTATCATTTTTCGATCGTATTTCCATATCTATTCCTTAATTGTTTTATAAACAAAAATAATTCTATTTATTTGAATTATCAAGTATTTTTACATTCATAAAAGGAAAAATTTAAATATTTATTAGAAACTAAATTGGCAGTTGATTTTAATATCGATAAGATAATTTTAAAATTATTATTTTCTGATGTTAATAAAATTAATTGTTCAATATTTATTATAAGGTAAAAGTGAAAGTTGAAAAAACGTTTATGGAAGGATTGTTAGTAATTAAACCCGATGTGTTTGAAGATTCGCGGGGATATTTTTTTGAATCTTTCAATAAGAACAAATATAATGAGGCAGGTATTAAAGATGAGTTCGTGCAGGACAATGTTTCCAGATCGAGTAAAGACACAATTAGAGGATTACATTATCAGGCGGAGAAATTTGCACAAGGTAAACTTTGTACGGTTCTTCAAGGTAGTGTGATTGATATTGCGGTTGATATAAGATTCGGTTCGCCGACATTTGGTAAGTATTTCAGTATTGAACTATCGGAAAAGAATAAAAATCAGATCTGGATTCCTCCGGGTTTTGCGCATGGATTTGTTGTCACATCTGATAATACAATTTTTACATATAAATGTACATCGCACTACAACAAAGAGAGCGAGCGGACTATCATTTATAATGATGATGATCTAAATATAGACTGGCAGATCGAAAACCCGATTGTATCAGAGAAAGATCTTAAGGGTATTCCATTTGCGGATATTGAAAAATTTTTTAGTATGTAGGAATAAGGGAATATAAATTCGCTCTTTTGCCGCATTTATTTCTCTAAAAGATATGCCCTTTAAGTTGGGAGGCGCAGCATCCAAAACGGAGCAAAATGAGCAACAGACATTTTTCAAAAAAACAGAGGTGCTGCAAATTTTAGGTTATGCAAGGTCTCCTAAAACACTTTCGTAATATTTTTCGTACTGTGGAATAATTAAATTAATATCAAAATTATTTACTGCACGCTCTCGGGCATTTCGTGAAAATGCTTTATACTTTTTCTCGTTTTTCAAAAGATCAATAGTATAAAGAGCCATTCTGCTTATGTCTCCGAACTCAGCAATGTAGCCGGTTTCGTTATGTCGTACTAATTCCGGTAACCCGCCTACGCTGGAACTTACAACCGGTAAACCGCATGCCATTGCTTCCAGAGCGGACAAGCCGAAACTTTCGGACTGTGAAGGCATAAGGAATAGATCAGCACAATTTAAAATTTCTTCAAGACCATCCTGCTTGCCGAGGAATTTCACATCATCGCTCAGATCAAGTTCTCTAGCAAGTCTTTCACATTCAGATCTATCCGGTCCGTCGCCTACAAGCACTAGCTTAGCCGGGATCTCCTTTTTAACAAGATCCAAAATTCTTATGGTATCCGTCACTCTTTTTACAACTCTAAAGTTTGAAGTATGAATTAAAATCTTTTCTCCGTTCGGGGCATAAGATTCTCTCATCTTCTGGCTGGGATTTATTGTATAAAGGGAAGTATCAACAAAATTATGTATAACTTTTATGTCGGCATGAATGTTATAATTTGTAAGAGTCTGCTCTTTAAGGAAACGAGATACCGCTGTCACTCCGTCGCTTTCTTCAATGCTGAATTTGACAAGAGGTAGAAAAGAAGGTTCTAGCCCGACTAAAGTAATGTCCGTTCCGTGCAGAGTTGTTATAATTTTAATATCCTTATTATGCGTACGAATTATTTGCTTTGCCAAATAAGCGCTTGTTGCATGAGGAATGGCATAATGGACGTGGAGTAAATCGAGATTTTCAAATTCAATAACTTCCAGCATTTTACTGGTTAGCGCCAAACCATACAACTGATGTTCGAACAATGGATATTTGCTAAGCTCAACTTCATGGTAATATATATTTTTAACATAGTGACTTAATCTGTGCGGGAATGCGTAGCTGATGAAATGAACCTCGTGTCCTTTTTCTGCCAAGGCTTTTCCTAGCTCAGTTGCAACAACTCCGCTACCCCCGTATGTGGGATAACATGTAATTCCAATTTTCATTATGATTCAAAAAATTTGTAAGTAAATAAATGTAAATGTAGATTTAGAAATCAAATTTAACGATTAAAAACATAAAAAGATATTCTTCATTAAATGAGCAGAATTTTAGTCATAGGTCATACGGTTCTTGATATTATTAAATACAAGGATAATTCCGATACCAGACCCGGCGGAATTTATCACACAATTAATACGCTCGTGAACATTAAAGAGGAAAGTGATGAAATTTATCTGGCAACTTTAATTCCAAAAGAGAATTATGAA
>JAADIB010000384.1 GCA_013151565.1 Chlorobiota bacterium | reverse complement strand
AATTCCCGGCGATGCTCATTGCGAAGATGACGGGTGTATAATCGTTGATAATCACTGTGTGAGAACAATTCATGCTGAGATGAATGCAATTATCCAGTGTGCAATTCACGGTACAAATCCGTCCGGCTCAACAGCGTATATTACAAATATGCCGTGTACAACTTGCGCTAAGGCTCTTATCGGTTCGGGAATTAAAGAAATTGTTGTTTTCTCAGATTATCATGATACGCTTGCTGTTGACTTTTTCAATAAAGCAGGAGTCATTATAAGGAAACGACCTCAGCCTGTCGGAACAATTGATTATGACCTCGACAGTTTTTCATCAGCTAAAAAGATTTCCGAAGATGAGCATGAACATTAAATTATTATCTAGATGAAATTAACACAAGAAATATTAAAAGATTACATCAAACGGGAGAACTTCTTTTCACGCGACTTGAGCTGGATTGAATTTAACCATCGTGTGTTGGAGGAAGCGCTGAATCCCGACCTCCCTTTGCTGGACAGGATAAAGTTCATATCCATCTTCTTTACTAATCTAGATGAATTCTACATGATCCGAATTTCCGGGTTGAAGGAACAAATACGCGCTAATATTATTGAACCTAGTATTGACGGTCTTACTCCGATTGAAGAGCTTAAACGTGCCGAGGAGATGATCAAACCTCAAGTGGATACCCTGCTTAAGTACTGGAAAAATACTCTTATCGACGAGTTGAAAGAAAATAATATTTTCATCTCATGCATTGATGAACTATCTCACGATGAGCAGAGCAAATTAACCGAATATTTCAACAATGAGATCTATCCCGTTCTCACTCCACTGGCTTTTGATCCGGGAAGACCTTTTCCCTACATATCAAACCTGAGTTTAAGTTTTGCTATTCAAGTAAAGAAACCTAATTCAGAACTTTATTTTGCCAGGCTGAAAATACCGAGTATCCTACCGAGACTGATAAAACTTGACGATGTTATTACAGGGAATACTTCAAACATTGATGAAGAATTCAATGCAAAGTTTATTTGGCTTGATGACCTTATCTATCATAACGTCAATTCTCTATTTCCGGGGCTGGAAATAATTTCGGCGCATAAATTTAGAATTACCAGGAACACTGATCTTGAGATACAAGAGGATGAGGCTGACGATCTCCTTGCTATTATTGAAGAAAACGTGAAGAGGAGAAAGTTCGGATCTGTTGTAAGGTGTGAAGTTGAAAAAGATATGCCCGATTTCATGATCGATATTTTAAGTAAAAATTTACAGATATCGGAAAAAGATCTGCAGATAGTTGATGGTCCTATGGGTCTCAGCAGTATAATGAGCTTGTACGATCTACCCCTTCATAACCTGAAGGAAAAACCTTTCCATCCTGTTTTACCTAAAGCATTTGAGGATGAGGATCGGGAAAGTATTTTCGATCTTATCACCCAGCGTGATGTTTTACTTCATCATCCATACGATTCATTTTCTCCGGTTGTTGATATGATAAAAGAAGCCTCGCGCGACCCAAGTGTTTTAGCGATAAAACAAACCTTGTACCGTGTCGGCTCTCATTCTCCGATAATAAAATACCTAATCGACGCTGCTGAAGCGGGCAAGCAAGTTGCCGTACTTGTGGAACTGAAAGCCAGGTTTGATGAAGAGAATAATATCTTCTGGGCAAAAGCTTTGGAAAAAGCAGGCGTTCATGTTGTATATGGTTTGGTCGGTTTGAAAACTCATGCTAAGATGACCCTCATTGTCCGTAAAGAAAACAACAAAGTTAAAAGGTATGTGCATCTTGGTACGGGTAATTATAATCCTTCGACTGCAAAGCTATATACAGATTACGGCTTCATGACTGACGATCAAGATATATGCGCCGATGTTTCAGAAGTTTTCAACTATTTAACCGGCTATTCCGAACAAAAAAAATACAGAAAACTGTGGGTTGCTCCTCTTAATATTAGGAAAGAATTTCTGAAATTAATAGGCGAGGAAATTGAGAATGCTAAAGCCGGGAAAAAAACACATCTGATTTTTAAGATGAATTCCCTTGTCGATCCCATGATTATCGCCGCGCTTTATGAAGCTTCTAACCAAGGTGTGAAAATAGATTTGATTGTTAGAGGAATTTGCTGTCTTGTACCTCAAATGCCTGGTCTTAGTGATAATATAATTGTACGCAGTATTGTAGGAAGATTTTTAGAACACAGCAGGGTTTATTATTTTTACAACGGCGGAAAAGAATTGATGTATCTCGGCAGCGCAGACCTGATGCAGAGAAATTTAGATAGACGCGTTGAAACTATTTTTCCAATTGAGAATAAAACGATAAAAAAATCGATCAAAGAAACACTTCTTGATATTTCACTTAAGGATAATCAGAAAGCCCGTATTCTGTTACCTAACAGAGGATATGTGATGAATCACAAATTGTATAATCAAGATGTTGTTAATGTACAGGAATGGTTGATGGATTACGCAGCCGGAAGCGAAAAGAAAAAGAAGAAGCTAAAAAAAGTAAAATAGATTTCCATAACATGTAATTAACTTTGGAGTATCCATGAAAAATCTCAGCAGAAAAGATTTCATCAGAAACCTTTCTCTTCTTTCCGGCTTAGTGGTCATGCCCGGTTTTAAATATCCGTCTTCGTTGAATTCAATTGTTGGTCAAATGAATCTTGGTTTTGTTACATACTTGTGGGGTAAAGACTGGGATATTCCAACCATAATTAAAAATCTATCAGCAGCTAAAATTTACGGGGTTGAATTAAGAATAGACCATGCACATGGCGTTACTACAGAGCTTTCTAAAGAAGAAAGAAAACGAGTTAAAAAACAATTTGCCGACAGCCCCGTTCAAGTACTTGGAATGGGTACAAACCAAAGATTTGACTATCCCGATAAAGATGAATTAAAAAGTTCGATAGAAAAGACAAAAGAATATATAAAGCTAAGTCACGATATTGGGGGGAGTGGCGTAAAAGTTAAGCCAAACGGATTTCATAAAAATGTTCCGAAAGAAAAAACACTTGAGCAGATAGGTAAATCACTAAATGAAGTTGGAAAGTTTGCCGCAGATCATGGACAGAAGATTCGATTAGAGGTACACGGCAAAGGGACTCAACAGCTTCCGAATATTAAAACAATAATGGACGTAGCCACTAATCCAAATGTTGGAGTCTGCTGGAACAGTAACGATACAGACCTCGATGGGAAAGGTTTGGAATATAATTTCAATCTGGTTAAAGGCAGATTCGGGGATACAGCACATGTACGAGAATTGAATATCGGTGATTATCCCTATCAAAAATTAATGTCCCTATTCGTTCAGATGAATTACAACGGCTGGATATTACTGGAATGCCGCACTAACCCTGAAGATAAAGTTAAAGCGCTTATAGAGCAGCGTAAAGTCTGGGAAAAGATGATAGAACAAGGGTAATTTTTTTTACTATATTTTACTTTTAACCCGCAAATAATCTCCAAACCTGGGCAACAAAAAAAGTAACAACAAATCCCATTACCAGAGGAAGAAATGTTGCAAGCATTGTCCATTTTAGATTTCTTGTTTCTTTATAGATCGTATAGATGGTAGTGGAACAGGGATTATGGAGTAAACTGAATATCATCATATTTACAGCAGTTAGCGTTGTCCATCCTCCGGCAATTAAAATATCTCTGGTTATATTTGCCGAATCCAATTCGAACAAAACACCGTTGCCGGCGCCCACTCCAGCAATGCCTACAGACATTACCGTAAGCATCAGAACTGTGGGAATCACAATTTCGTTTGCGGGTATTGCAATAACATAAGCCAGCAGAATCACTCCGTTCAGCCCAATAAATAATGCAAATGGATCTGTAAAATTAATAAAGTAAACTGCAATACTTTCTCCCCCGATAGTTACGTTTCCAACTAACCAAATAACCAAACCCGCGGGAAAAGCGAAAATAATCGCTCTCCACAAAATAAATAGTGTTCTATCTATCAATGAAGTGTACAGCGTCTGTAATATTCTCGGCGGTCGATACGGGGGAAGTTCAAGGGTAAAAGCCGATGGAACCCCTTTCAATACAGTGTTTGATAATCCCCATGAAACCACCAGACTTAAAACAATTCCCAATACCGCGATTGCTACAACCGCTCCGGCAGTGACAATCCCTGCAATTTGCGCGGGAACAACAGCACCCATAAAAATTGAAGCGATCAATATCTGCGTGGGCCATCTTCCGTTGCATAAAGAAAAGTTGTTCGTTATTATTGCTATGAGTTTTTCTCTCGGGCTATCGATCACTCTTGTTGCAACTACCCCGGCGGCATTACACCCAAATCCCATTGC
>JAADIB010000233.1 GCA_013151565.1 Chlorobiota bacterium | reverse complement strand
GTTATCTATTTTGAACCATATAAGAAATATAAGATCATATAAGTATTATTCTTTTAATCCCCTATATAATTCATTTACGTATGTCCTCTGTCCTTCTTTAAATAAATTTGTTACATTAAAATTTAATAATAAACCTTCCGGTACATTTAGCAATTTCATATATGTCATTATTTGAGCTTCATGAATTGGATTAATTCCTTCTGTAGCTTTTAATTCTATAGGCAAAATATCCTCTATAAATAAATCACATCTCAATTCGGCATCAATTTCTATCCCTTTGTAATTTACAGCTACTATCAATTCTGATTGATATTTAATTCCTCTGATTGATAATTCATGTTTCATACATTTATGATAAACGCTTTCAAGTAATCCAGGACCTAATGCTTTGTGGACTTCAATTGCTGCACCATTAACCTTGTAAATCAAATCTTTTAAATATGATTTAGTTACTTCCACTATTATCACTTATATTATCTTATATACCTTATATGGTTAACTTGGATCACATACAGTATCAAACTTCTCCCTATTCTCATCAAAGTATCTAGTATTCTTTGGCTTATAAACCTTTGGACTAAATGAATTCCTAACGACTTTTCTCCATTCAGTAAGATCATCAACTGCATTTGTTGCAATTGCCTGCACTCCAATATTTCCAACAATAGTGCCTTCAATCGGACCGGCAATTACATCAATCCCAAGAGCATCTGCAGCCAGTTGATTCAGTAATTCGTTTTGAATCCCACCTCCAACAGCATGAAGCTTAGCAATTTTGTTATGCGTAATTTTCTCAATTTCTTCAAGTGTCTTTTTATAATTGAACGCAAGACTTTCTAACACAATACGAATAATATCGCCAATATTATCTGCCGGTTCTTGTTCTGTCTCTTCCAAAAATGAATTTATCTTCAAAGGCATATTTCCAGCCTTTAAGAATCTAGCATCATTTAAGTTGATCCACCTTCCGCTATTCCCCGTTTCGGATGCTTTATCAGTAAGATATTGATATGAATATTCATTCCCCTTTGATTTCCAGTATCTTCTACATTCCTGAATCGGCCAAAGTCCAATAATATTTTTGAGAAATCGTATTGTATTCTCGAAACCACCTTCATTAGTAAAGTTATATTTGAGTGCATCTTTGTTTAATATAGGGTCTTTAATTTCAACACCCATCAATGACCATGTACCTGAACTTAAAAAAGCCCAGTTATCATCATCAGCTGGAACAGATACAACTGCTGATGCAGTATCGTGACCTGCGCTTGCAATTACAGGGATATCAGCACTTAATCCAACTTGATTGGCAATATCTGACAAAAGCGTTCCTAACCTTGTGCCGGATTCTACAATTTCGGCGAAGATACCCTTAGGAATTCCAAAGGCTTCAACAAGTTCCCACGCCCAATCTCTCACGGATGGATCTATTAAACTTGTTGTTGAAGCAATTGTATATTCGGCGCTCTTTACTCCGGTCAGAAGAAAGTTCAAATAATCAGGCATCAAAAGCATCATCGTTGCTTTACTAAGTTTTGATGGGTTGTTTTTCATATCTGCGAGCAGTTGAAACAGAGTATTGAACTGCATGAATTGAATACCGGCAATACTATATATTTGTTCCTTACTAACAATTGAAAATGCTTCCTCCATTATATTATCGGTCCTATCATCCCTATAATGAAACGGATCATGGAGCAATTCATTCTTTTCATCAATCAGAGCATAATCAACTCCCCATGTATCAACACCAATCGATTCAAAATGGGAACCGAATTTATTACCGGCTTTCATCAACCCGGTAACAATTTCATTAAATATTGCTTTTGTATTCCAATGGGATCCGGTTTCATCTTTATAATTATGGGTTGGGAATCTATGCACCTCATTCAATTCAAGATGATCTTTATTGAGTATTGCAACAACACAGCGCCCGCTCTCAGCGCCGAAATCAAAACCGATATATTTTTTTTCTTCAACCATTTAATTGCAAATATTTTTCTACTTCTTTTGCGACTATGAATTCCTCATTAGTTGGAATTACCGCTATAATAACTTTAGAATCTTCCGTCGAGATTATTCCTTCAACTGGGTTTTCACTATTCTTCTGATCATCCAAAATAATACCTAAGTTATTAAGATCACCAACAATTTCTTTTCTCAAACGCGGAGATTTTTGTCCCGCTCCCGCCGTAAATGCAATGCAATCAGCGCCGTTCAGTGCAGCCAAATATTCGCCGATATATCTCTTTACATAATAAGCAAAAGTCTTGAACGCTCTTTTAGCCGCTTCATCTCCGTCATTCATTTTGTTTTCAATATCCCTAAAATCACTCAACCCGCCGGATAGACCGAGCAGACCGCTTTTCGACATAAGAATTTCTCTCGCATCATCAACCGATAGATTTTCTTTCTCCATCAGATAAAGCAGCGCATACGAATCAAGATCACCGACACGATTTGAATTCAGCAATCCGCTCTGTGGCGACATTCCCATCGATACATCAATTGACCAGCCGTCTTTAATTGCACAGACAGAAGCGCTTCCGCCAAGATGACAGGAAATAACTTTATCAGCGCCGAATAATTCTTTTGCCCGTTTCCCGATATATCTGTGAGAAGCACCGTGGAATCCATACTTGCGGATACCATGTTTCTCATAGTATTCATAAGGTATTCCATACAAATATGCTTCCTCTGGAATGTTCACATGGAAATGCGTCTCGAATAATCCAACTAATGGTGTGGAAGTAATCAATTTTTTAAATACTGAAATCGCAGTAATGTAAACATCCGTATGGACCGGAGCTAGCGAGCGGTAATCTTCCATCGCAGTTAATACATCATCTGTCAATTCAACACAACCGGAAACCCCTTTAGCATGAACCGTCTTGAAACCGACCGCATCAATTTCTTCGATTGAATATTTTTCTTTCAATGATGAGAGAGTTAAATCAACTGCCTTGTAGTAATCTTGAATTTCTAAAATCTCTTTCTTTTGTTCACTGCCGTTAAATGAATGGGAATAAATCCCTTCAGAATCTCCAATCCTTTCAACCGTAGCTTGGAAAAGAACTGACATATCGGATGTTTCATATAATTTGCATTTGTAGGATGTACTTCCGGGATTAGCAATTAATATTTTCATGTAACACCTTAACTTAAATATTTTTTTAAGATCCGAAGAATCTATTTTATTTTTTGTAGAGCAACATTTATGTCGCTATGTAATACATTAACATATATGAGCGGGTTTAAGCTCGCACTATAATATTTTTATTTATTCAATTTTTCAAGAACGCTTTCTGTTATTCTCCTTATCGCATCATCTGAAATTTTTGATGGATTACTAATATTCATTTTCTCAGTATTTATAATTGGAGACTCATTGCTCTGCATCGGCGAAGAATCACATGTGGCAATACGTCCGGGCAGATTGAATTTGTCCCGTAATGTCATAAGCCTGTCTCTCTCATCTTCAGGAAGAACATTTAGATTACCAAGCTGTATTGCCTTCCAGACAATGTTTGCAGTATGTTCAAGAGTTTCCATCTTATGATATGCCGAGAGCAGATCAGTCCCCAGAGTTAAAGCTCCATGATTTTCAAGAAGAATTGCATCGGATGTTTTGATATGCGGTCTGATGTTATCGGGCAACTCGTCTGTTGACGGCAGTCCATACTTAGCAATCGGAACAGAGCCTATCACGATTATTGCTTCAGGCAGAACGCATTTGTTCAGTGGAATTCCGGCAACTGCAAAACTTGTACAATATGGCGGATGAGAGTGAACTACCGCATTTATATCCGGTCTCTCTCTATAAACATCAATGTGCATTTTCACTTCGCTTGATGGTCTGTAATTCGGATTCCCTGAAATGACATTGCCGTCATAATCAACTTTGATTATCATATCGGTTGTCATGAATCCTTTGCTTATCCCGGTAGGAGTAGTAAGCAATTCTTTATCGTTAAGACGAACGGTCATGTTGCCGTCATTTGCCGCTACATATCCGCGTGTCCAAATTCTTTTTCCAATTTCAACGAAAAGTTTTTTCAATTCCCATTCATTTGTCATTGTAAACCCTATAATAATTTTTATTATTCAATGTCATTATAATCAATACGATCAACTATTGCCATTATTAGAGTGCGAATCGGTGCAAGCTCAAGATTAAAAACAGCTTTTGCAACACCAGGAGCTCCTCCGCAAACCACTATATTCCCAATACCTGCGCCAACATAATCGATTGCAACCCATTCATCTCCTTTATCAGAACCATCGGGATTAATTGGCTGCACAACTTGTACAGTTTTTCCAAAATATGCCGGATGCTTTTCCGTTGC
>JAADIB010000444.1:2772-7122 GCA_013151565.1 Chlorobiota bacterium | reverse complement strand
GGTAAGTAGAGCGGTTAAGTCGTATGAAGAAAATGAAAATTAGACTGGAATGTAAAATGTAAGGCCTGACCCCTTGCCCTCTGGTTAAAGACTACCTCGCAATGTATCAGTATAGTTCAAATTATCAGCCTTGAGATGATTGGTTGAACGAAGGAAGCGTTTTGAACAAAGGCAATAAGAACAATAGCAATTCCGTATCGTTTTATTTGACTTGCTTTTTAAAACCGTAGCGGACTACCTAACGTCTCCCAAACATTGAATTTGCTAATTCACTTTACAGAATATTGATTCAGAAAATATCTATACACTTTTATTTTTTTATGCACTTTTTTATTTATACTTTTAACTTGCAAAAATTCTAACGTTTAGCATGAGCCGAATATTTTGGAACGACAGTGACAAAATATGTCGGTCTCTATGCGTTTGTTAGGAATTTTTTGCCACAAGTTCAATTTCATTATTGTAAGAATAATCAATAAATAACAAGCGGAGTAATAGTTAGTGTCATCAATCCACTACCCCTTGATATAGGTTGCCAAACCTCTCCATATATAGTGATTGGTATGGGTGCCCCAATAGATTGCTTGTAATTAACAGCAACATGCGGTTCTATCGCGTCAACTGGCACTCTAGCCTCTATCATTACTATCTGTTTTGGGTCTGTTAAATACTGATTTACAGGGTGTTCGTAACGATAAAGATAGAACCCTTGATCCTGTTCGATTGTGAATGCACCACGGATTATTACCCACCCATTTGCTAATTCCAATTTTGAAATTGTACGCTCAGCTGCACGCTCTTTTAAACGTAGAATATTGTCTTCTACGGCAGATTTATCTACGATAAACTCCAGTTCTTTATGCAACTTGTCTATTATTTCTTGAAATTGATTTACATCTGACAGCTCGACATCTAATAACTCTAGGTCAAGTTTGACTTGATTGTTTTTCAAAGTTTCGCTTTGATATTTTAAAAACATTCCATTTACAGATGTTTCGGGTAATTTAATAGTACTTATCCATTTATTTACATTACCCCCATTTAATTTAGATTCCAATATTTTTGGTAAAGAGCCTTTAATCTCGGAGGAGGTTTCCGTTACTAGTTCTTTGATCATACTTTCTACAGTTGGCTCTCTGAAATAGTCAGTATAAAAATTCTTAACGCGAGTTTTGTCGGCGTAGTGAAAAGACAAATTTGGCAAATTCAGTAATTGTTTCTTTTTTTCTTTTAAGGCGGCAGCAAGCTCCTCTTGTTCAGGTCGATTTATTTCTTCTTCACCTCTTAGGAATTCTCGTCTATTTACTGACGAATTATTCATCATCTCAAGCATCAGTCTATTGTTGGCGTAGCGTTTCTGAAGAAAAACAAACCAGAGCAATAGGACTATAATCCCGAAAGATGCATATTGCATTATGCTTAAACTGTCTAAGTATACTGACATTCTATGTTCATCCATATTTTCCTAACGCCTACATCAGCTGTTGCCGAAAGTGACGGTTTTTTGTGTGATAATCGAGCGATAGCGAGTAACACAAAAAAACGGCGCTTTCGGCAATCCGCTGTATGTTCTTGTTAGGCATTTCAAAAACCTAAAACCACATACAATATTTCATCTTTTACTGTAATTGATTGCAACAAAGATTTTGCTAATTTATGTTTTAAATTATTATCTTTCAATTTGTATACCGGCCTTTTTGCTAAGACCTTGGTAATAATTTGTTGTGACATATTTTTTATTTTGGGTATAAATTTATCAGGCACTTTATCTATTTCCAAACTTTCTAATACCGGATCTTTAAGGAAGAATTCGTATTTTTTTTGCTCATATTTCAATGACCCACTTACTTTCACTTTTCCCGTTCCTTTAATTCCACCGGGAGCAGTTACTTCAACTCGACAAAATATAGCAATATTGTTATTTTCTGATTGAAGATCAACTTTGGGTTCTGAAAGAGTTACTGTAACAAAGAATTTATTCTTGACCAAAGGCATTATTTTTAAAATTTTTTCCTGTAACTCAGGTTCTGTGATTTCCACAGTATATGAAAATGCAATAGCTGCTTGGGAAAAAAGAAATAATACAACCACTAATATAGATTTAACCACCTACTCTCCTAAATCGCCTAACGCTGCCCATAACCGGCAATTTACCGCGGGGCTTGGTTTGCGTAAAATTGAGCGCAGCGAATACGCAAACCAAGCCCCGCGGTAAATTGTCCGCGTTGATGGGCCTTGTTAAGTGTTTTTTTCGTTGCTTACCGTGCCATTAAATAACTCGTCAATGCTATTAAGTGGGATCTCCAACCTTTTCCGTATTTTATCATTGCCTTGCATGCCGCGGTCTTTCCAATCAAGGTCAGGTAGATTAGAAAATAATTGTTGTGGTTTATCTTCTAAAGATATTCCACCTATAACACGCAAATACTTATTCCATTCTAAAGCCCAAAACCATCCGTCATCACAGGAGCGTTTCATTATGATCTTAAAAAAACCATTAGCCGTAACAATATTACAAAAACAAGGCCATTCTTTTGTACGTTCTATAACTTCAAGTATCTCGGGGTTCCCCCAATCTTGTTCGTTAAAAGCATCAAAGAACCATAACTGTTTCGGAGGGAGCAGCCTACTTTCTTCATAATTTTTTGTTGTAATTAATGAGTATATTCCCTGTATGTGACGCAGTGCTAACTCCTTAATATAATTGTTTTTTATTTGAGGAGGGAAAACATAACCGAACTGCATTATATTACCATAATTAACTTTGATTTCACCACACGATTCAATAACTGTTTTTCCTGGATTGTCTGGGTGAAAGTCTTTCTTTGCTTTATTTAAAGCTAGCTGGTCAATTTCTTGGCTCACAGATCGAGCGGAACTATTTATTATGGTAGTGCTTGAAATATGACGTTCTATATTTGCCTTTTTATTGTTGCAAACACTGCAAGCCCGAAATATAAAGTTAAAACATTTGTCACTTAGCGAGCCTTTTGGGACAAATTCTCTCGCAATTAAGTGCTCTTTATTAGACTCAATTTTTAGTTCTTCCCCTAAAAAACTCCCACAGTATAAACACCATTGATTAGATTTTGATTTCTGCCTGTGAAACCAGACAACAGGCTGATTTTCCTTATGCTTATATATTCCAGTCATGGCTCTGATCTCGAAGTATGGGGGCACTTAACGTTGCAAATCAGCCGACCGATACCGCAGAGTGTAGCGTAGCGAAACGCCGCGGTATCGGTCGGCTGAATTTGCCTTGTTAGGCAATTAAAACTGATAACCTAAATTAAGTAGAAGCCCCCCTTTAGTCTCGCCACCATTTTTGCCAATAATTGGTGTTAACCCGACATTCCAGCCACCAGCGGTCATTCCCTTAAAGAAGTACAAATAGGGGATTCCAATAAATGCTTCTGTATCATTTCTATCATTATGGGTGTTATATGTAACGCCAATATGAATACCTAGCCCATGCTTGTCATTTTCAGACAAAATATCTGATCTCATCCATCCTGCGCCAACGCCACAATTTGATGACACTCCATTATTTGACGAATATCCAATAGCTATACACCCAAGTGAAAGATATTTGAGGTCAGACTCTTTCATAAAACTAATATTAACCCCAAGTCCATTATAAAGCGCCCCAGATCCAATACCGAATGAAACTTTATCTTCAGCGATAGTCGTAGCAGGGGAAAGTATCCCTGCCAGAATGAAGCCGTGTAAAAGTATCCTTTTCATCGTATTCTCCTTATTGTTGCCTAACGTTCACTTCACTGGTAATTTAATGCTAGGTATTTTCATGCTATTGTTTGAGCGCAGCGAGTTGCATGAAAATACCTAGCATTAAATTATCCATGTGTAAGTGCTGGTTAGAATATCACTGCTTATATTCGCTAAAACTCACATTGTCGCTTCTTGTGCAAACTAGCCAGCTACTCTTTTTTGCTGAGATGTGGATATCAAATTGATCTCCGGTACTGCGTATATCGAGTTTATTACGGTTCGTTCTTAAAAAAGAAAATGGTACTTTCAAAAAATGAAATTGATCATGGTCATTTTCATATTGAAGTAATATATTGAGATTCCCTTTTTTCTCAGAATCAAAATAAGAAGTAGGCAATGTGAAAAACCACAAATCTTGAGGTGAGTGATATTTCGAGACTCTTAACGAATTCGATATATCAGAGGGATAATTATTTCTCAACCACGCGTTTGCTAATTCAATTATGCTCACAATTATTCCTTTGAAATTCTATCGTCCGGTGTTAAGCAGAATAGGCGATGTACACGTGTTTATGTGTGCATTGCCTATTCTGTCTTCAACCCGCTTGATAGCCAGAATGC
>JAADIB010000444.1:0-2692 GCA_013151565.1 Chlorobiota bacterium | reverse complement strand
TGCTTGTGTAACTGGCTATCAAAAAGGGTTAAGAGAACTTAACACCGGACGATAGCGCAGAAAACGCGAAGCGTTTTCTGCGCTATCGTCGTTGATAACCGGGAATTTACAGCTTTGGTTGGCTGTGCTAGGCTTTTTTAGCACAGCCAACCAAAGCTGTAAATTATCCGCGTTGATCAACCTTGTTAGCTCATCTAGCCTTATACATGGGACTAATATCTCAGATATTGAGTTAATTTGCCAAATATTGGCATAAATTCGAATATTTGTACAATATAGATCTGTTTTTGGTAAAATATGGCGAATATTAGCTTTTATTTGTTGATTTATATGATTTAAGTAAGATATTCGTCTATATTATAAATAATAATTGATTATATGAGATAACTTAATGTTAATAGAATTTCGGGTTAAAAATTTTCGCTCGATTAGAAAGGAACAAGTACTTAGCCTCGTAAAAAGTACAGGCGAAGATCTTGAAAGCACAAACTGGTTTCAAGCACCAGATCCTAATAATATCTCTCTTTTAAATTCAGTAGTAATATATGGTGCTAATGCCTCAGGAAAATCTAATATTATATTAGCGCTTAAGGCAATGGAACGTATTGTAATAAATTCTGCCAGAAAAACCCAAAGAGGAGATGAACTTCCAGTTACCCCTTTTCTTTTTAGCTCAAAAACTGCAAAAGCCCCAACAGAATTCGAAGCTTCATTTATTAAAAATAACATTCGATATCAATATGGCTTTACTGCTAGTAAAGAAATAATTTTCAACGAATGGTTAATTGCATACCCTAAAGGAAGACCACAGAAATGGTTTACTAGAACATATCAAAAAAAGTCAAAGGAATATAAATGGGAACTTGGAAGCTCATTTACCGGAAAGAAACAATATTTAGTAGATGCTACACGCCCTAACGCCCTCTTTTTATCCACAGCAATTCAATTAAATAACAAACAGCTCCAACCAATATATGATTGGTTCAGATACACATCAAGAATTTCATCTACTGGCGGTTGGGGACCAAGTTTTACAGCTTCTGAATGCGAAGAAAATAAAAAAACAAAGGAAGAAGTTCTACGGTTTTTAAAGGCTGCGGACCTAGGGATATCTGATATATCTATAAAAGCTGAAAAGTTTGATCCTACCTTACTAGATTCTAATTTACCACAAGTAATGATAGACGAGATGATTGAAGAATTTAAAGATAAAGAAATATTTGAAATTAAATCCACGCACAAAACCGCAGAAGGTAAGAACATCCAATTAAACTTTAAAGAAGAGTCAGATGGAACAAAGAAAGTATTCGCATTTGCTGGTCCATTGCTAGATAGTTTAAAAAATGGATATGTTATGATTATCGATGAACTGCACGACAATTTACACCCAAAAATAGTGGAATACTTAGTAAAGTTATTCCACAACCCAAGAACTAACCCGAACAATGCACAACTAATATTTACCACGCATGAAACTTCAATTCTAAACCAAGAAATATTTCGAAGAGATCAAATTTGGTTCTGCGAAAAAAATGAAGAACAATCTACGGATCTATTCCCCTTGACAGATTTTAGCCCTAGAAAAGGTAGAGATAATTTAGAACTTGCCTACCTCGCAGGTAGATATGGAGCTATACCATTTATAGGAAGATTTGATTATGTAGGCTCAAATAGTGGCAGGTAAAAACAAACAAAAAAGTGTAGCGAGATATGCTAGAGACTTAGCCAGACGTTCGCCGAAAAGAGACCCATATAACAAAGTATTAATTGTTTGCGAAGGAGGCAAAACAGAACCCAATTATTTTAATGAACTAATAAACTATCACCGAATAAACTCTGCGAATGTAAAAATTGATGGATCGTGTGGATCTTCACCTAAATCAATAGTTAAATATGGATATCAATTATATGAAGCAGAAAAGAAAAAAGGCGATGCCTATGATCAAGTATTCTGCGTTTTTGATAAAGACTCACATGACTCATACCATTGGTCAATCAATTTTGTTACTACAACAGATGAAAATATAAAAAACATTCTCGCTGAAGAGGATGATGAAAACCAAGAAAGTAGTAAAGACGATATTACAGTATTTAATGCAATCACATCTGTACCGTGTTTTGAATTCTGGGTTATCTTACACTTCATATATACGACTAAACCCTATGCAAGCACTGGGTCTAAAAGCAGCTGTGATTGTGTTATTAACGATTTAAAAAAGCACATAAATAAATACAAAAAGTCAGAGGAAAACTTGTACTCAACCCTATATAATAAAATTGATACAGCTAAAAATAATGCTATAAAAGCAAATAAAGCTGCGAAGAGTTCAGGCACTGATAACCCTACAACCTTAATTCAAGAACTTGTTGATATTCTCCAGAATATAAAAAAACCACCGAAAAAGAGCTAACGCCAAGCTAAGGGGTTTCGAGAACACGCGGTTTTTTTGCGTTCTTTGCAAAAAAACCGCGTGTTCTCGAAATCCCACTTGAGCGCCTTGTTATACGGTTGCGTCAATTTTTTCGAAGAACCATACCGACTGATGGTTTCATTCCGAACTTCGAATAGAATTCTTGTTTATCTGTATTACACATTAAGTCAACCCTATCGTTGCATAAAATTTGACGAAATTTGATCATGCAGCTTGGTCGATTGCTTCCAAGAATTGCAACAACTCATTTCCTACTGCTG
>JAADIB010000346.1 GCA_013151565.1 Chlorobiota bacterium | reverse complement strand
GTTTTTGAACAAATTGTAAAATTAAATCCAAACGGAAAAAATATTGGTATCGACTTATCACCGGATATGCTCAAGAAAGCTGAGAAAAGATTGAAAAAATCAAAGAGTATTAACTATGAATTGAAAGAGGGCAACACATTAAAACTTGATTTTGAAAGTAATTCATTTGATTTACTGGTTAATAACTTTATGGTTGATCTGATGCCTGCGAATACCTTTGATAAAATAGCGGAAGAGTTTTTTAGAGTAACTAAACCAAATGGGAATGTCGTCGTTTCAACTTTCTCATATGGTAAAAAAAAGATCAATAAATTCTGGTTTTGGATGGCACAAAAATTCCCTGACCTTTTAGCTGGATGTCGTCCGGTGTCATTCAAAGAAAGTTTAATAAATGCAGGATTTGAAATTGAACAAGATCTGGAAATTAGTCAAAACACTTTCCCGTCAGAAGTTATTAAAGCGAGAAAAGTGATAATAAAATAACGAACGCACAGCAATGCAGATAAGAAGATGAAAATAAAATTTCAAAATGAAAATTTGATCAAATTACTTGGATTAATATTTTTACTGCTCTTTTCTATAAGTTGTAAGGATGAAACAATAACTAACCCGGATAATTTAGATTCTGAATTTACCAATGAAAGAAAAGTAACCATTATCGGCTACACGTCAGATGCAATGGAACCCTTTATTTCCAAGGATGAAAGATATCTTTTCTTTAATAATTTGAAAGGTCCAAACAGTAAAGATATATATTATGCCGAAAAAGTAAACGATACAACATTTGAATTTAAAGGTGAAGTTCAAGGCGTTAACACTGCTTATGTTGATGGAAATCCGACAATGGATGCTGACAATAATTTTTATTTTATCTCAACACGCGATCTTGATTCCGGGAACAAAACCATATTCAGCGGTATATTCAATAACGGCACAGTTACTAATCTCCATAAAATAAATGGAACAATTAACATCCTCACTCCATATTGGATAAATATGGGCGTTGAAATTTCAAAGGATGGAAATATGTTATTTACCTCAAATGCAAAATTTAATATTGGAGATAATTTCCCGAATGAAGGAAACATCAGGTTTGCTTTAAAAACTAACGACGAATTTAATATACCGAATAATGAAGCCGATATCCTAGCCAATATCAATACCGATAATGCGATAGAATATGCTGGAGAAATCTCTGCTGATAGATCGGAGTTATTCTATTCACAAGTAACTTTATCCAATCCACCGGTTTTTAAATTATTTTATGCCAAAAGGACTCAAGTCAGTTCATCATTTGGTAATCCAATATCAATTACTGAACCTTTTAAAGATGATGTAAATGCATTTGTAGAAGCCCCTTCCCTCTCCAACGACGGTAAAAGATTATATTATCACAAACTTGAAAATGGGATTTTCTCAATTTTTATGCTTTCAAGAGATTGATCTCGTAATAACAAACAATAAATTATTCTACACTTTTCAGTAAATTGCTTTACTAAAACAAAACAATCAACATAGTACATCACTAATACGCTGATTTAAAATTCAACTATGGTTTAGTTATAATGAAAAAGATACTTAGAGTATTTCTTCTAATAAATATTTTATTTTTGTTGGGATGTAAAAAAGATGAGGTTACACTTGTTGAAAGCAGCAATACAAACAATTTTTTCTCTGAGTATTCTTCCCGAAATTTCAAAATGGGATTTACAACTTGGTCATTTGGACCAAGCGCACAAGATGTGGCAGACACTTATAATTTTATAGCAAACAATTCTGACATTTATGTTGAACATATCGACAGAAATATTCCGTGGAAAGCGTGGATGAATAGTTCACCACTGCCGACGGAATTTGTCAATGACATTGACTTTAGGCTTGCAAATAAAATTCAGGATATAGATCTGTGCGTTTCAATCAGTTTGCTGAATATGGATAGAAGTGATCTTGCCGAAGATTTTAATGGCACTGTTCCCTCCTATTCTGCAATGAACGATAAGAAAATAGAAGATGCGTATTTTAAACATGTCAATTATATAGTTGAACATCTGCAGCCGAAGTACCTAGTAATTTCAATTGAAGTCAATGAACTGAAACTTCATTCCGAAAGTAAATGGAATGAATATAAAATGTTAATTGGTCAAGTAAAGTCAAGGATAAAGCAGAATTATCCGACACTTGAAATTTCCGAATCTATTACTCTTCATAATTTGTATCAACCTGACGTAAGCAACACTAATGAATATATTAATGATGTAGTTGATTACATGAATAAAATGGATTTCGTTTCTATTAGTTATTATCCCTTTTTTAAAAACCAGCATTCAAAAGATGATTTTCAAAAAGCATTTGATCTTCTTCATAGTAGAATAACTAAGCCAATTGCCTTTGTAGAAACAGCACATATTGCCGAGAACTTAGTTGTACCAAGTTTCGGATTGAATATAAAAGGCAGCGAACGTGAACAAAATGATTATTTGGAAACATTATTAGTAAATGCCCAAGAGAATAATTACAAATTTATAACTTGGTGGGCATATAAAGACTTTGACGCTTTGTGGGAAACTTTTCCGCCGGAAGTGAAAGACTTAGGTAAAATATGGAGAGATACCGGATTGGTTGATGAAAAAGATAAAGAGAGATTAGCATTTCAAACTTGGGAAACTGTGTTTAAAAAATAATATGTGATGAGTTGAAATATTCATAATAGAAGATAATATATCAGTACAAACAATTTTGTTTCTTCATTTCTACTTTATTATATTTATTTATATTTGAAAAGATTAAACATCTAATAATAAAATCTACATCCTCATGAAAAAGATTACATTACTCATCGTTTTTTGTTTTTACTCGGTTTCATTTTCACAAAACAAACCTATACCAAAACCCAAAAGCAACGATTACAATTTAAATAAACTGCCCATTCCGGCGAACAAAAGGCTTTGGCAAGGAATTCCCCAAATTGAATGCACACAAAAAGGACGAATTTTTATCTCATGGTATTCAGGTAGCACCGAGAAACCAAAGCCGGAAAATGAAGAGTATCTTGCTAGCAAAGTTCAAGGAAGAAGATGTGATAGCTGGTAAAAATATGTCGGGGTTAATATCACTTAAACAAGTAGTAAATAAACTTGAAAAACTAAAAATTGAAAAGGAAAATTGAATATGAAAAGGGTTTTAGTTGCCGGTGCAACGGGATATTTAGGACAACACATGGTAAAGGAATTAAAAAAACAAAACTATTGGATAAGAGTACTTATTCGAAATGAAAATCAGAAGAAAATATTTAAAGAAATTGAAGTAGATGAATTTTTTGTCAGTCAAGTAACACAACCCGAAACTTTGGTAAATATTACAAAAGATATTGATTGGGTTTTTACATCCATTGGAATTACAAGACAAAAAGACGGACTGACTTATATGGATGTTGACTATCAAGGGAATTTGAATTTACTCAAAGAAGCTGAAAAGACTGATGTTAAATTATTTACATACGTTTCAGTCTTCGGCGCTGAGAAGGTTCCAAATCTAAAAATCATTCAAGCAAAGGAAAAATTTGTTTCCGTATTACAGCAATCTTCAGTTAATAGCTGCATTATAAGACCAACCGGTTTCTTCAGTGACTTAAAAGATATTCTGGTTATGGCAAAAAGTAAAAAGGTTTATTTGTTTGGAACCGGAGAGTATAAAATTAACCCAATATCTGGTAAGGATTTAGCTAAAGTCTGTGTCGATAGCATGGAACTATCTAAAGATGAAGTGAATGTTGGCGGACCAAAAATTTATACTCAAAATGAAATTGCACAAATAGCATTTGATGCATTAAATATTAAGGGGAAAATCATTCACATTCCATTATGGATTAGAGATATAACTGTTTTTCTATTGCGTACTTTTACTTCCTCAAAATTCTATGGACCTTATGAATTCTTCCTAACGACAATGACAATTGATGGTGATACTGATAAATATGGTGAAGAACTTTTAGAAGATTTTTATAAACAAGAAGCAAAAAATGTTTGAGCTTATGAAGTAGTTTTATAAATAAGAATAAATATAACTACTTATATTTTCCGTCATAATCTTTTTACCAAAATGACACAGAAAAATTCTTCCTCAAATCTCATCCGAATTCTTTTTCCATTTATCGTTATATTTGAAATCAAAATTTTTAAAGTAATTTTTCCGGTAATATGAATTCAAAATATGAAGCCGTTATAGGGCTTGAAGTACATGCACAACTTTCAACCGAGTCAAAAATTTTCTGCGGATGTTCCACGAAATTCGGGTCAGCGCCAAACTCTAATGTCTGCCCGGTTTGTTTGGGACACCCCGGCGTACTTCCTGTGCTGAATAAAACAGTAGTGGAATATGCTGTGTTGATGGGACTGGCAGTAAACTGTAAGATAAACGAGCGCTCTATCTTTGCAAGGAAAAATTACTTTTATCCCGATCTTCCAAAGGGCTGGCAGACAAGTCAATTTGAAGAGCCTATCTGCGGATACGGTTACATGGATGTTATAACTTCTGACGGAACTGAACGGCGTTTGGGTATAACACGAATCCATATGGAAGAAGATGCCGGCAAATCAATTCACGATCAAGGGTCTGACACGCTTGTTGACCTTAACAGGAGCGGCGTTCCGCTGATCGAGATTGTAAGCGAACCTGATATGCGATCAGCAGAGGAAGCGTATCTCTATCTCGCCAAAATAAAACAGATATTAACTTATCTCAATATCTGCGACGGCAATATGGAAGAAGGTTCGCTCCGATGCGATGCAAATATTTCTATCCGCCTAAAGGGTGAAACGGAACTCGGCACAAAGACGGAAGTAAAGAACATGAACTCTTTCCGCAATGTTGAGAAGGCGATAAACGTTGAGATTGAAAGACAAATTGATATTCTTGAAGACGGCGGTAGAATTACTCAAGAGACAC
>JAADIB010000319.1 GCA_013151565.1 Chlorobiota bacterium | reverse complement strand
TGCTCCTTGGATTTCATTATTTTTTTTCTTAAACCTTTCTCAGTTCGTCAGATTCTCGCTGATTGTTTTTCTATTTATATTTACTCGCATTCAATTTATCTATTGTTACAGTTTCAAGCGTAATTGTTTTTGGTACTTTCCTTCCCGACAAAATATCATTTGCAATTTCAATTGCTTTTTTACCGCCGGTTGGATATAAAAACGTGGCGCTAAGTTCGCCATTCAAAACCGCTTGCGCTCCGCCTTCTGCACCGGGGAGTCCATCAATACCAATGAAAAATGTCTTATCAATTCTGTTTGCATTCTTAGCTGCCAAGTATGCGCCTATTGCCATCGGATCGTTGTGCCCATAAACCAGATCGATTCTGTCAAAACGCTGTAGAGCATTTTCCATTATTTCTCTTCCTTTGCGGCGTAGCCAGGCGCCATCCTGCTCGTAAATTATTTTAATTCCCGGGTGATCAGAAATTCCCTGTATGAATCCCTCATGACGTTCTATAGCAGGGGTTGATCCTTTTAAACCCCATATCTCTACAACTTTTCCTTTACCTTTTAAAAGTTTTGCTGCATATTCACCGGCTGCTTTACCTATCTTGATATTATCAGCGCCAATAAATACAGTATATTTATCCGTAAGAACTTTTCTATCCAGTACGATTACTGGGATACCCTTGTCAAAAGCCTTCTCTACAATATTTGTCAGCGGCTGGGCTTCGTTCGGGGAGATGATCAGCAGATCGACTTCTTGCACGATAAAGTTTTCCACGTCTGCTACTTGTTTAGAATTATCCTGCTGTCCATCGCTTATCATTACTTTTAATTCCGGAAATTTAGCTGCCTCACTTAGAATTTCTTTATTCATTGCTTCACGCCAAGGTTCTGCGCTGTTGCATTGCGAAAATCCTATCGTATATTTTACCGTCTTCTCTTTCTGACCACAACCGAAAACAAATAAACTTAATGCAACCGTTATCAAGCTTAAAACTTTAATACTTTTTTCCATTTAAATCACTCCAATTTTTTTATTTGATGAATCCATAATAACGTCCAACCCAATAAGCCAACATCCAGTAAACACCATCGCTTTCAGAATATCCGCCATCTCCCTGAACTGCACTCCATGGATTATTATCCCACCGCATAATACCGCGTTCACTTGGCGGAACCAACCTGCTTGTTTGAATATCTTCCAAAATTGGTTTACGAGTTAATTGCAGATCTTCCCTTTTAGAATTATCAACACGCCACCTTATCAGATCAAGTGGGTTTTCTTGCAGCAAGGATATTGATTTATTCACGTTTAAATCCTTCCCGATAAATCCATCATATAAAAAATAAAAATATGGATTATCATCATTCTTTAAAACATCATACCAATGATGAGCACTTTTCATAATAATATTTTTTACTTCCGGGTCTGTTTCGTATTCCACCAATACCGGATAAGCCAAAGCCAAAAGCTCATCATCAATAAATGTCACCCATGATTTTATTGTGCTTTTAGCTTGCTTAATATTATCACGGTAATGATGATCATTAAATAGTTTGTAAAATTCCTTTTGGTATTTTTCATCATTGCTTACATGATACGCTAATTTAAGAAAAGACAGAATCTCAAGTGAGTTTATTCCTCTTTCTGTAGCCCAGTCCGGATCGTCATTCAAATACTCAGGCGCCCACACTCCCCACTTTGTATGCTTTCCATCAATATCGATCAGGTTATAACCACCGTCAATTATGTAATCAACTATTTTCAATATATGATCTCTTACTCTTTCCCGTTCTGCGCCTTCAGCAGCTAATTCATAGTATATAAAGTATCCGTACATGTGACCGGTAATTTCGTCGCTGCTTGTTCCCCTTTTCCAAAACCATTTACCATCTTTACTAGGAATCCACATTTTTTCAATTCTGGTTTCTCTCGGTTCGTCGAGTAACTTTACTGCCCATTGTCTATCTGTAATAGTCCTATTTGCATCGGTCATTCTTTTCCAACTGGCTGGCACAACTGTCCGCGCCACGAATCCATCCGTTTCAGTTACAGTCTGCAAAAATTGAAGAGCGTTAAATGCTTTACCTGCATTTTCTTTTGCTTCCGGGTCTTTTGTCACCGCATATCTGTATGATTCCATTGCAAGATACATACTTGTGTATTGTCCGTCGTTATCATCATCCCGCGGGAACCATGTTGTTGTATCGCCCGGTGAACTAAACCCGCATTTTTCGACAAGGTATGGTTCACGGACATGTCTTCTCTTCATTATTCCATAATAATGGTCAAACTTCTGTTTCAATGTCAATTGTTTTTTCATGATTACGCTGACGCCCTTTCCAGTTGCAATCCATCCGTTACCCTTGCTGTCAAAAGCTATATCTCTTACATCATCACTCAAAAGCCAGCGGCGGCTGTGTCTCAGTGACCAAGTTTTACCGTTAAATCTTGTAACTCCCAAAGCAGTACCTACCCACATTATACCATCGGGAGCTTTTTTAACACTTCTGATCCATATAGTTGGCAAACCCTCCTTTGGAGTATAAGTTTTTATCCATTCATCATTTTTATAGACCGATATTCCTCCCAATCCTCCGACCCAAAGTTCGCCATCGTTTGTATAAGCAAGCCCGGAAACATTATCGGTTAATATTTCATCTTCCTTTTGGAATAGTTTTATTTGATCTCTGTTCTTATGATAAAGACCTTTCCCTGTTGCAAGATAATATCCGTTATCACCATCAGCTAGTAGTTTTCTGACCGCTTTAGAATATGGGATTTTTTCTTTTTCCCAGTTTTTATTTTCTTTGATCCATAATCCGTCCGGACCCATTGCAATTATAGAATCGTTCACTTGGCTTACAACTCCGATTGGTCCGATGACTCCTGGAATTTTAATCGCCTTTATATTTTCAATTACAAAAAGACCATTCCACGCAGCAACCCAAAGTGATCCATTTGAATCAATAAACATATCATTGATTGGACCTTGGTTTTCTTTATCAAGTATGGGTTCCCAAACGCCGGTCGATTTATCCAGCTTGAATAAACCAGCTTTAGTACCAGCCCACACTTGATCTGAGTTATCCACAGCAATTGCTTTTACATCATTCTGCCCATTTGTTTCCAACGGATAAGGTTTGTGATATTCTTGAGTGAATGGTTTATCTTTTATTGCTCCAAAATTAATACAAGCTATAAAAAATGTTACAAGCAATGTTCTCCAAATTATGTATTTCATTATTTCTTCCTTACTTTCATTTGTGTGTTCTCTATTTTAATTTTTGAAATGAATAATTGCCGGGCGGAATAATTCACGTTTTTTGAATAATGATATTGTTAGTGGATTCATTATTTGATTATTATCAACTTTGCCATCAATAAAAAATCTCCTTTGGAAATATTCATCAAAATATTTCTGATCAACAAGACTAAAAAATAATAAATAGGTTCTTCCTGGAGGTGTACATTCAAAACCTAACAGCCAAACATCTTTATATTTAGTAATTCCAGTATCTCCAGGCATTATCGAAAATCCACCTATTGCTGTTAAATCTGTTAGTCCAATATTGGGTAAATTTTCATAACAAAATTTGGAATCGATGCTATTATCAGCAAAATTCCAGTCTAAATTTTCTGGAATAATCCCCCAGTTTTTTGGTAGTGTGTAAGATATTCCTGAAACAATACTATCGGAAATATTTGTTGCATATCCTCTAAATTCCCAAAAACGAGTTTTATCCGCCATGGTTAAAGTTGTCTCTGCGGGTTCTACCCAAAATTGAAGCTGTTGTTCAAGCTCAAGTTCTATTTTTGTTTGAAGAACACTATCTGATATAACAACACTTTGCTCAACAATTTTAAAGAAAGGATACTTAGCTTGTAAAGTATATTCCCCATCAATAACTTTTGGCAAGGTAAAATACCCAAGTGAATCTGTTATCGCCATTGCACTAGTTTCGAGTATTTTTACCAATACACCAGAATGGTTAGTTTGATTTTGTAAATGAATGTAATTTTCTTCGTCCAAAACTTTTTCACCTGGTGAAGTAGGTTTTTCGCAACCCCATAAAAACAAAATTGATAAACAAACAACAACAAAATATCTACTTAATATTTTATATGTATTCATGTTTCTCTTTTATACTTTTTGTATTCAATAATTATTTACCTGAGTAATATCATTTTCTTAGTCTTAGAAAAATTGTTGGTTATTAATTTATAAAAATAAGTTCCGCTAGGCAGATTTTCTGCATTGAAAACAACTTCGTATTCCCCAGCGGGTTGCTGTTCATTTACTAATGTTGCCACCTCTTTACCAAGAATATCGTAAACTTTAAGTGTTACGCTTCGTAAAGACGAGGCA
>JAADIB010000235.1 GCA_013151565.1 Chlorobiota bacterium | reverse complement strand
GAATTCGTAGTGAATTCGTTAAGAGCTTTCCCGCCTAATTTCAGTATAACTATTTTCATTTTATTTTCTCTCATTTTAAATTCAAATTTTTATGATCTATACGAAGCATTTATTTCAATATATTTTTCTGTAAAATCACATGTCCACCAAGTTGTGGATGCATCACCGTCATTTAGATTTATGGATATTGTAATTTCTTTTTTTGATAAAACTGCCGTTGCTTCCTCTTCGTCATATTCGTGACAATAGTTTGGAGCAAGGATTGTCATATCATCAAATTTTATTTCAACTTTTGCCGGATCAAAATCAACGCCGCTTCTTCCTGCTGCCGAGATGATCCTTCCCCAGTTTGCATCACTTCCGTAAACAGCGGTTTTAACTAATGGCGAGTTGGCTATTGTCTGCGCAATTGTATCTACATCTGATTCTGTTCTACCATTTTTTACTTCAATTGTAATTAACTTTGAAGCTCCTTCTCCATCCTTGGTAATCGCTTTTGCCATATCAATACTTATTGCTTGAAGTGCTTCAGTAAAAAGTTTCTCATCCTCGCTGCCATCCTCAACTTTTACCTTGGAAACACCATTTGTAATAAGCACAACCATATCATTAGTGCTTGTATCTCCGTCAACTGAAATTTTATTGAATGAATTGTTCACAGTCTTAGTAAGGATCTTCTTCAATAGATCTTTCTCTATATCGGCATCGGTAGCAATAAAAGCCAGCATTGTAGCCATATTCGGCATTATCATTCCGCTTCCTTTTGCAATGCCTCCTATTGTTACTTCACCGCTTGAAAGTTTCACATTAACGGCAAATGCCTTTTCTACTAAGTCAGTTGTCAGAATTGCTTTCGCGGCTTTTATTCCGCCATCATCGGTAACTTGATCAACAATAGACTCAATACCATTTTTTAGAATATGCATCGGCATATATTCGCCGATCACTCCGGTTGAACTGATTATAACTTCATCTTGCTCAACGCCTAATTTTTTAGCACAATACTTTTGAGACTTAAGCGCATCGTTATAACCTCTTTCACCCGTGCAGGCATTGGCGTTACCAGAGTTAACCAATATCGCTTTTACTTTACCTCCTTTTGCAATTACTTTTTTGGAAACTAGAAGAGGTGCAGCCTGTACTTTATTCAATGTGAATGTTCCGGCAACGCTGCATGGTTGTTCTGAAACAATTAATGCTAAATCTTTTCTCTTTCTTTTTAATCCGGCATGAATACCGGCGGCTTTTATACCTTTTACAGAAGTTATTGAACCGTTTTCAATATAAGTGAACATTATCAGTATATCCTTATGCTTTAATAAAATTTGAATTCAAAAGTCCTAGTGTTTCATCCCAGCCGTACATCTTATTCATATTCTGAATTGCTTGACCTGAAGCGCCTTTGATCAAATTATCTATTGTTGAAGTAATTATAACAGTCTTATCTTTTGCGGAAATATTTATATCACAGAAATTAGTATTTACAACCCACTTTAATTCCGGTGGAGTATTTCTCATTCTAACAAACTTTGAATCTGCATACCAATCAGAATAAATTTGTTTTACTTCATCCTCACTGACTTCATAATTAAGATGAACAGTTGAAGTTGAGTAAATCCCTCTTGCTATCGGAAGCAGATGAGTTGTAAAAGCATATGGAGATTTCATTCCATATTTTGCTAACTCCTGCTCAATTTCAGGCTGATGTCTATGTTTATTTACACTGTAGGCTTTAACATTGCCATCCAACTCTGAGAGCAACAATTCTGTTTTTGCTTTTTTCCCCGCTCCGCTTGTGCCTGAATAAGAAACAGTGCTGATGCTTATAATTTCGTCTGAGAACTTTTTTACTAACGGAATAAGACCCAGTTGAACTGATGTTGGATAGCAGCCTGGGTTTGCAATGAAATTAGAGTTTAATATTTTTTCGTTTGCAATATCTACCAAACCATACACTTTTTCCGATAATAAATTTGACGAACTATGCTCAAATCCGTACCATTCATTGTAGAGTTCTTTTGAATCAAGTCTATAATCTCCGCCTAGATCAATCACTTTAATTCCTTTCTCCAATAGCATTGGAACGTATTTAAGAGATTCACCGTGAGGAAGAGAAATAAAATATAGATCGTGCTCAAAAGAAAGGGCATTTACCGATTGAATTGTTTGATTTTCAATGACTCCCAACAATTCAGGAAATATGTCAAGCAACTGACTTCCTGCGCTGCTGTTTGCATAGATTGAATAATCTAGAATCTTTTGATGTTGTTTTACGTACTCTAATAAATATTTTCCCGTATAACCGGTGCCGCCTATGATTCCAACTGAAATCATTTTTTTACCTTTTTAAAATTTTAATTTGTTATTAATATGTGACTATTTTTAAATGAAATAGATATTGTTTACCCCAAAAGGGGACGACGGCGACGAGGACGCGGGTATAGCTCGATAGGGCTGATTGAATTGATGATATTTATAAAATCAAATTTCATGGTGCTAACGTAAGAATAGATTAGCATCTTGTCAACATATTTATACGATATTAATTAGAAAATCTTGAATAACATGAATGAATATTCATTTATTGCGTATATAATTTAAATCGGTCATCGATTCGTTAGAATTTTAATGTTTTTATATTTCTATAATAATCTTAATTTTAGTATAATTGCATAGTAAAAAAATCATGAAGAACAGAATTCAAATATTAAACGATCATTTACATCATCATTCTCTAAAACTAGGGAGCTGGTGAGGTGTAATTGATTGTATACAATTTTTTATAACCCCGGCTCTTGGTCGGGGTTTTTTTATTTTAAAAGGAGAATCAAATGGAGAAAAGAAGTTTACGATTAGCAATACAAAAAAGCGGAAGATTATCTGAAAAATCTCTTGAGTTGTTAAAAGCTGCAGGAGTAAAGATCGATAATTATTCTCGGCAGTTGCTGGTCAAAGCGCAAAATTTTGATCTGGAAATATTATTCATTCGTGATGATGATATCCCGGAATATGTGCAGGATGGTGTTGCTGATATTGGAATTGTCGGCGAAAATGAAATTTTTGAAGCGAGAAAAAATCTTAATATAGTTGAAAAATTAGGATTCGGTAAATGTCGATTATCAATTGCAGTACCAAAACACTTTAAATATGACTCTATTAAAGATTTGGAAGGAAAAAACATTGCCACTTCTTATCCGGTTATTTTAGAAAATTTCTTATCTAAGAGTAATATTAATGCCAATGTTCATAAAATAAGCGGCGCTGTTGAAATTACTCCTAATATAGATTTGGCTGATGCGATCTTTGATATTGTAAGTACAGGTAGTACATTAGTGAGCAATGGACTTAAGGAAGTTGAGGAAGTGATTAAGTCGGAAGCGGTATTGGTTTCGAATAAAAATCTGAGTGAAGCAAAAAAAGCTATGCTTGATCAAATTTTATTCAGAATTCGTTCGGTAAATCTTGCAAAAAACAATAAATATATTTTACTTAATGCACCGAATGATTCATTAGAGAAGATCACCGCTCTTCTGCCGGGAATTAAAAGTCCGACAATACTTCCTCTTGCAATGGAAGGATGGAGTTCAGTTCACACTGTTATTGAGGAAGACGACTTTTGGGAGAGGATTGAGAATCTAAAAAACGCCGGTGCGCAAGGAATTCTTGTAGTACCGATTGAGAAAATGATTGTTTAAATAAATATTTAATGCAAAATGAAAATAATTAGATATCCAAATATTGCAGATACAACTAAGCTGCTTAAACGTCCGGTTCTTGAAATGGAAAATATTCGGCAGAAAGTAACTCCAATACTTAATTCAGTAAGAGAGAACGGCGATAAAGTTCTATTTGATCTAACCAAAGAACTTGACGGTGTTGAATTAGAACAATTAAGAGTTGAAGAACCAGAATTTGATGAAGCAGAAATGTTAGTTAATGAGGATCTAAAGGGAGCGATCGAAATTGCTAAGCAGAACATTTTCAAATTTCATAGTTCCCAGAAAACGGAAGCAAATAAAATCGAGATAGATGAAGGAATTACATGCTGGCGTAAAAGTGTTCCGATAGAAAAAGTCGGCTTGTATATTCCCGGAGGAAGTTCGCCTCTGTTTTCAACTCTTCTGATGCTTGGAGTGCCGGCAAAAATTGCCGAATGTAAGGAAATAGCAGTCTGCACTCCGCCTCAGAAAAACGGTAAAGTTGCAGCGCAGATTTTATACACTGCCAAATTACTTGGAATTACAAATGTATTTAAAGTCGGCGGCGATTGCTGCAATGGCATTCGGAACCGAAACAATTCCTAAAGCGGATAAAATATTCGGTCCGGGTAATCAGTGGGTTACAGCCGCAAAACAACTCGTGAATGCTGACGGGATTGCAATCGATATGCCCGCCGGACCTTCGGAAGTACTTGTTATTGCTGACGATTCCGCAAATCCAAAATTTGTTGCGGCAGATCTTTTATCACAAGCCGAACACGGACCGGACAGCCAGGTTGTATTGATAACCACATCAGAAGTTCTTATCGATGCAGTAACAAATGAAATAGAGAACTTTACAAAGCAGTTATCAAGAAAAGAGATAATTGAAAAATCATTGTTGAACAGTGTGATAATTCTGGTTAATGATTTGGAAGAGGCAATTGCTATTTCAAATAATTATGCACCTGAACATTTAATTCTTTCGGTTGACAATTCAGAGGCAATTGCTGAAAAAATAATTAATGCGGGTTCGGTATTTCTCGGAAATTATTCACCGGAATCAGCAGGCGATTATGCCTCCGGGACAAACCACACATTACCGACAAACGGTTTTGCGTCAGCATACAGCGGGGTTTCTTTGGATAGTTTCATGAAGAAGATCACTTTTCAGAAATTATCAAAAGACGGGCTTTCCAAATTAGGTAAGACAATACAGACAATGGCTGAGGAAGAAGGGTTGGACGCACATAAATTAGCAGTATCGATCAGAACGGAGAATAGCAATGGTTGACATTAAAGCTTTGCTTCGTGGTAATATTAAGAATCTTAAACCATATTCTTCCGCGAGAGATGAGTACACCGGAGAAACGGGAATATTCTTAGATGCGAATGAAAACTCATATGGATCGATACCGGAAGGTAAATTAAACCGTTATCCTGACCCCCATCAAAGAAAGTTAAAAGAAAAACTTTCGGAGATTAAAAATATAAGCCCTGAAAATATTTTTATTGGCAACGGCAGCGACGAAGCTATTGATCTTGCGATTAGAGCGTTCTGCAAGCCTGGCAGAGAAAAGATAATGATAATGCCGCCAACTTATGGAATGTATAAAGTTGCAGCGGAGATAAATGATGTTGATATTGTTGAGGTTCCTCTTACAGATAAGTTTGAGATTGATACAGAATTTGTGCTTTCGGCAATTGATGAAAAAGTTAAAATTATATTCATCTGTTCACCGAATAATCCAACCGGCAATATTTTAAACGAGAATTCAATTAGTAAAATATTAAATTCATTTAACGGACTCGTTGTTATTGATGAAGCCTATATTGACTTTGCAAAAAAAAGAAGTTGGATCACAGAATTGAATAATTTTAACAATCTGGTGGTGCTACAAACATTTTCAAAAGCTTGGGGCTTGGCAAACATCCGTGTCGGGATGGCATTTGCCGATGAAGTGATAATAGAGATACTCAATAAGATAAAATATCCTTACAATATTAACGGGGTTAGTCAATCGTTAATATTAAAAGCATTGGAAAACGAGTCGGATAAAGATAAAATTGTTGACGTTTTAATTTCCGAACGTGATAAGTTGGCAGAAGCCTTGATATCATTGGACTTTATTGATTTTATTTTTCCATCAGATGCAAATTTCCTTTTAGCCAAAGTTCAAAAAGCAACAGAGGTTTATGACTATTTACTTAAGAAAATGATAATAGTCCGCAATCGTTCTAATATGATTCATTGTGATGAATGTCTGAGATTCACCG
>JAADIB010000423.1 GCA_013151565.1 Chlorobiota bacterium | reverse complement strand
CCCATTGTTGTAGTTGCAATCAGCGAAGCGCCAATAACCACAACAACATCACTCGGCGACGGTGGGAATATGTTTTCTATAAATGCGAACAAAAACAAGATGAGATAGATCAAAATCGGATCAAGACTGCTCATATAAAGTAGGGTATCTTGAAGCATATTTATTCTTTGATTAACATTACTGTGGTAATTACTTTTATCCTACCCTCGCCGACAAAACCCATCCACTCCGATGTTGTAGCTTTAACTGATACTTGATCAAGATCGCAGTAAAGGATTGAAGAAATATTTTCACGCATGTCGGTTATAAACGGAGCTAACTTTGGCATCTGCAGAACTACTGTACTGTCTACATTTCCTATTTTGTAACCTTCGCCATAAGCAAGCTTGTTGACTTCCGACAGAAGAATTTTGCTGTCAATATCTTTGTATTTTGAATTTGTATCCGGGAAATGTTTGCCAATATCTCCGAGAGCTAATGCTCCCAGCATTGCATCGCAAATTGAATGAAGCAGTGCATCGGCATCCGAATGACCTTTTAATCCTTTATCAAAAGGGATTTCAACTCCGCCGAGGATAAGTTTTCTATCTTCGGTAAATTGATGAACATCATATCCCAACCCGATTCTAAATTTTTGTTTCAATGTCTTATCTCAAATCTTGTAAATTCATTTTTGGGTTCAGTCCAGTTTATCGAAGCATTTCTTACATGCGCGCTCAAAGGACCGACTCTAACTTTCTTGAATAAGTCTTCAATTAAAAACTTTTCACCTTCAACTACAATATAAACTTCACCGCTAAAAAGATTTTTCACATAACCTTTTAATCCCAAGTTCTCCGCTTTGGAATAGACAAAATATCTAAATCCAACTCCTTGGACTAAACCGGTTACTATTATTTCTGCTCTTACAAATTGCGAAGCCATTATAATTATAATTGTTGAGTTTAAAGTTAGTTATTAATCTAAATAATAGCACACGGATTACACAGATCAAACGGATTTTCTCAGATTTTTAAATTCATCAAAAATTTCCGATATGATCAATCCGATAAAGATCAGTGCAGCGCCGATGAATCCGAATGTTGTGATCCTTTCTCCTATTGCTAAATAGGCAATTATAGCCGCGAATATTGGTTCGAATGAATAGACAATTCCAGCTTTTGTCGGAGTAACCAAATTCTGATATTTTGTCTGGAGTGCAGTGGTTACCAGTGTGGCAAAAATTGCCGTGTAAATTATTCCGAATCCTAACTGCGAAGTGAAATTGATTTTTATTATTTCAAAATCGATTATATCAAAGATAACCGCAAACATAAATGCTAAAACTGTTGTGACAATTATTTGAATCATTAATAGAAGCCAAAAATTATACTGATTAGAAAGAACATCCAGATAAACCACATACAAAGCAAAGAATAACGCACACAAGAGTGTCATCCCGTCACCAAAATTGAAATTGGCGACCAGGTCTTCCAAAAGAGTGAAGAATGAATTCCCGCCTGACAAAAGTAATATCCCGATTAGAACAATTACAACACCAATTACCGCACCGCTTTTGGGTTTCTTCTTTTCAATTATTGTCTGCAGAATTGGAATGATTATAACCGCAGAACCGGTTAAGAATGCCGACTTAGTTGCAGAAGTGAATCTGAGACCAATTGTCTGCGTGGCAAATCCGAGGAATAAAAGTATCCCGAGAATGATCGGCAGTTTTAGGTTTACATTTTTAAACCTTACTTTCTTTCTTAAAATGACCGGAAGAAGAATAATACCGGCAATCAGGAATCTGAATCCGACAAAAAGCATTGAAGAAATATTATTCAAAGATTCCTTAACAATTACAAATGTCGCACTCCACAAAAGAGTGATCAGCAGAAGAATGAGTTCCCCTTTATACTTCTGATGAAATTTTTCGGAAGGATTATTCATTCTGGCTATCGTATCCAAATGATTTAAGCATACGGTTATCGTTGCGCCACTTCGGACGGACTTTGACCCTTAATTCCAAAAAGACTTCCCGCTGTAAAAAGTTTTCGATTGCTTCTCGTGCAATTTTGCCGACCTTCTTTATCGCTTCGCCGCGCTTACCAATTATTATCGGTTTTTGTGTTTCCCTTTCAACAATAATACTCGCAGAAATATAATCCTTACCCCTTTCTCTTTCCTTGAATTCTTCAATCAGAACTTCCGTGCTGAAGGGAATTTCTTCTTTATAATTCTCAAAAATCTTCTCACGGATTATTTCAGACACAAAAAAGCGTTCGGGTTCATCTGTTATTTGATCATCTGGGAAATACTTCGGTCCTTCCGGCAGATATTCAATTATCGAATTCAGCACCGAATCAATATTGAAATTCTTGATAGCTGAGATCGGTATTATCTTTTCAAAGTAGTTTGTTGTTTCGAACTTTTTAGTGAGAACTTTAATACTTGCTTCGTCCGATTTGTCAATCTTATTTATCAATAAAATTTTGGGTTTCTTGTCCCTTTCAAGAATCCGCTTCATCCTTTTATCATTTAGAGTTTTACTTCCTTCACTGTCCTTTATTATATCGATCATTACAATTATCACATCAGCATTTTTTACGGAGTTATTAATGTAATCCAAAAGCTTTCTCTGCAGTAAATAGTTTGGGTCTAATATTCCCGGAGTATCGAGAAAAATTATTTGATAGTTCTCGTCGGATAAAATTCCCAGAACTCTTTTGCGCGTTGTCTGCGGTTTGTTTGTAACAATCGACAAACGTTCCCCCAGCATTGCATTCATTAGTGTGGATTTACCAACGTTAGGTTATTGCAACGTATCCCGATTTTGTTTTCATATTACATCTCAGTTTATTTTTCAGAAGTGATTATATATAAATTGTTTGGGAAAGGCAATTTTATGAAACACTAATGACACACTTGCTCGCCAATTACTAATACGGAATGCGGCGGATTTATACAGTTTTAATATATCGTCCCGATGGGACTTTATTAATTCTAGATAATGTTATTTTATAAATATGTTGTCCCTATGGGACAAATAAAGATTAACGAATAATGATAAAAACCAAGCCTCCCAAAAAGTAAGAATATTTTTTTTGATTCTTACTACTTTCTGAAGTAAAAAAAAGGATTTAACCAGTAAGTAACTTTCTGCAATTATATGTTACAACAAAGTGGTTTATGAAAATGTCCCAGAGGGACATGATATTTATAACAAGAGGGGAATCTAGCAAAATAAAGTCCCATCGGGACGATATTGATAAGCACTTAGTTGAATTTAATTTTTCTCTTTGCACATTCGTGTCTCTGCGGTAATTTTTCTAAAGATAATTTTCTAACTTATTCTTAAACGATCGATGCTCCTCAAACATAAAATACCCGCTTATCAAAAGCATAACGGTCAACACTCCGCCGATTATGAGTATCAATTCATTATCCAATGCAATATTAAAGGAAGCAAAGAAATTAACAAATTTATCAATGATCTCAGAATATTTTGACGGAGTTTCTGAAACATAAATCTTACCGGAAATTGAGATCAAATAACCAACTATAAAAATTATCATAAAAGCAAATGATGAGATGATGAATTTGAAAAAACCGTTTTTTCTTTCTTTAATCAGAAGTGAATTTGAGATCCTTTCCATTATTTTTGACGTTGTATCTTCGGGGGCTAATTCAACATTAATTCTTTTCAGAATCGAATTTACCATCTGATGAGCTTTTACTTTGCTCAAGGCAACTTCATCATACTTTATTAGTCTATGTAATTCTTTAATTTCCCGATCATTCAATTCATTGTCGATCAATTTATTCAATATTTCATCTGTTACTTTCATCACAAAAGTTCCTCTTGATAATTATGCTTAATTATTAATTCCCTCAATTCATTTCTAGAACGATGCAGCAGTACTTTTGCATTCACTAAAGAAATATTTAAAATGTTACTGATCTCATTCAGCGAAAGATTATCTATGTAATATAAAATTATCACTAAAGCATTTCTAACCGGAAGTCGATCAACGATCTTCAGTAGATAATCAGTTGAATTTTCTGAGCTAGCATAAATCCGATCATCAAAATCTCCAAGATCAAAATGGTCTTCAACAGAACTCATTTCCATTTGTATCTTTCGCTTCTTACTCGCAATAATCGAAAGCGCCGTGTTGTAAACAATTCTATAAAACCACGTTGAAAATTTCGCATCATTTCTGAATGAAGAAAGTGAATTAAATGCTTTCAAGAAGCTATCCTGCAGAGCTTCTTCAGCATCCATTTCATTTTTCAGCATCTTCTTTAAAAGAGTAAAAGCACGGTCTTTATAAATATCGATCAGTAGAGCAAAATCCCCGTGATTTCCCTTTAACACTGATTCTATTATTTCTCGTTCAGTTAAATTCTTCATTTGCGTTTTAGACCGTAACAAACTTGGAAAGGTTACAAAACAATCTATAAAAAAATTTTAAATGTTTGTAACCTTTTCGGAATGTTCATTGTCTTAAGCATAGAAACGAAAATTTTGAATATTTTTGTCATTATTATAAAAAGGAGAATTATCATGGAAGCAGTTATTGCAGTATTTATACCGATAATTTTTGTAATTGTTACCGGATTAGCTTTTGTAACTTGGATTTATTTCAGATCTAGAGAAAAGCAGATGATCATTGAAAGAGGATTAGATGTTGAACTTGTAAAAACTCTATTCGAGAAGAAAAAATCACCATACGCTTTGCTCAAAATTGGGATTATTGTTCTTTTCTTTGGGATCGGACTCGGTACAGGGTTATTAATTGAAGTTTATACTGGGGTTGAAGAATGGATCCCATTCTTAATATTTGCCGGATTAGGTATTGGTTTTATTCTGGCATTTTTTATTGCGAGGAAATTTGAAGAGAAAGATAAAGCCAATAATTTGGATTAACCCAAATTTTCTTAAAAGAAAAACCCAACTTCTCTCAGATTAGAAAGCTGATTTTAGAAGTTGGGTTTTTAACAATTAAAGTATTATGCTAATTCCTTTTCTTCCAGCCACCTTTGAGCATCAAGCGCAGCCATACAACCAGTACCTGCTGCAGTAATTGCTTGTCTATAAGTTTTATCTGCAACATCACCGGCGGCAAAAACACCTTCGATATTCGTATAAGTTGACCCCGGTTTTACAATCAGGTACCCGGTTTCATCCATCTCAAGCTGATCTTTAAATATCTTTGTATTCGGCTGATGACCAATTGCGATAAAAATTCCATCTGCATCAATTTCCGTAAGAGTTCCGTCTTGAGTGTTTTCCAATATTGCGCCGGTAACAGATTTAATTCCCATATTTTCCGTACCGACAACTTCCTTGATAACTTGGTTAAGCATAAATTTAATTTTCGGATTTTTCTCCGCTCTTTCCAGCATTATTTTCGATGCACGAAATCCTTCTCTTCTGTGAATCACAATAACTTCCGAAGCAAACTTTGTAAGATAAACCGCTTCTTCCATTGCGGTATCGCCGCCGCCTACAACAAGAACTTTTTTATCCTTGTAGAAGAAACCATCACAAGTTGCACACGCAGAAACGCCGAAGCCCATGAATTTACTTTCACTCTCTATTCCAAGCAGTCTTGCTGATGCGCCTGTTGAAACGATAACAGAATCTGCTGTGTGAGTTTCGCCGTCATCTGATTTCAGAACGAACGGTCTCTTGGAAAAATCAGCTTCAGAAATTTCATTGAACAATGCCTTTGTACCAAATTTTACCGCTTGGTCGCGCATAATGTTCATCAATTCAGGACCTTGAATTCCTTCAACAAACCCCGGATAATTTTCAACTTCTGTCGTTATAGTCAACTGACCACCAGGCTGCATACCCTCAAAAATAACCGGACTTAGGTTTGCTCTTGCTGCATAAATAGCTGCTGTAAGTCCAGCCGGACCGGAACCAATTATTACAACTTTATGATGATTGTTTTCCATTATATTCTCTCCTTAAATTTCAATTATTTTTAATTTTTTATCTATGTTAGATACAATTTTATAGCTTTAGTTTCAAAGGATTAAATTGTTTAATTGATGCATTGTTTAATTGCTATGAATTGTCTATACATCTTTTCTTCTAAAATTAATAAATATATACTGTCTCTGACCACTCAGTAAAAGCATATTACAACCACCGTGGACGATAGCTGCAGTAATATAGATTTAATTATCTAAAAACTCAGCATTCCTTTTTAAACCTTTTAATCGCGCTCTCGAAATCGGTGATGTAAAATATTTCTTTTTGAATTGTGAATTTGTCAGTTCGCTTACAGTTGTTAATTCTATCTCTTTATTCTCTGTAGACCTGAATTCTTCAACCAAAGTCTCTGTCGCAAACTTTTTGTTCCACGGACAAACATCCTGGCAAATATCGCATCCAAAAATCCAGCCTTCAAATTTGTCCTTAAATTCGTTGGGGATTTCTCCCTTATTCTCAATTGTTAAATATGAAATGCATTTGTTTGCATCAACAACATACGGCTCTACAATTGCATTGGTCGGACACGCATCAATACAAGCCGTGCAGCTTCCGCAATGGTCTGTAATAATAGGAGTTGATTCAAATTCATAATTTGTAATGATCGCGGCAATGAAAAACCAGCTTCCAATTTGTTTATTGATGATATTCGAATGCTTACCAACCCAACCTAAACCTCCGCGCTTTGCCCATGCTTTATCCATTACCGGACCGGTATCAACATAAGACTTTGCCTCAAACTTCGGATCGATCTCTTTTAATTCTATTATTAATTCATCAAGTTTTTCCCACATAACAAGATGATAGTCCTTACCCCAAGCATAACGTGAAACTTTTCCGAATTCCGGTAAGTTTGAAAATTCACCTTTTACATAATAGTTCATCCCGAGGGAAATTACCGATTTAGCATCCTCCAGAATTAGAGAAACGTCTTGGCGTTTATCAATATTCCGTTCCATGTAACTCATACCGGAATGATGACTTTTATCGAGCCATGATTTTAGGTTATCGATCTCTTCCGTCAGTAATTCAGCTTTGGAAAAACCGACAAGGTCAAAACCGAGGGCGATTGCTTTGTGATGAACTATTTCGTTTGTGATTTTCATTTATTATTTATCATTAAATAGAACGCAGATGACACAGATTTAACGGATTTACACTGATTTCAAAAATC
>JAADIB010000324.1 GCA_013151565.1 Chlorobiota bacterium | reverse complement strand
GTCCGGTATTCTATGATAAAATCAAGTTCAAAAAACAAAAGTTATCAATAAAATTAAGCACAATAAGCTAACGTATCAACGTAAGGAGTTCCTCTTCTAACAACAGCAAACATTCTTGATAGCAACTTATTTCTAACAATATTTATAGTTCCCATTTTAGATTTTCCATCAGCAATTCTTCTTTCATAGTATAACTTCATTTCACTATTCCATTGAATAGATGATTTTGCACATAAGTCAAGCAGAGATTTTATTTTTTTGTTAGCGAGATTGTTTACCTTGGTTTTACCTCGTATGCTTATGCCTGAAGTGTTTGGAAATGGCGCTATTCCACAATATGAAGCAAATTTACGCCAAGTCTCAAAACGAGTAAACCCACCGGTATATGCAATCATAAATAATGCGGTCTTTTGACCTATTCCCTTAATACTTGTGAGTAATTTGTATAGCTTCTTAAGATTTTCATCATTATCAACTATATCCATTAAATTATTTTCAATTTTATTAATTTGTTTCGTCAGTTCATTAATCATCTTTTCATGCACAGAGAACAATGTAGTGTTTTCCTTGCGTTTAAGAAATCTTTTATACTCGCATAGTGTTACCTTGTACCCGGAACGCTGCTTAACCAACTTCTCTCGCAAATTTAACAAACTTTTAATCTCCTTTATATTTTTGCTTGGTAGTTCGTATGGTTTTAGTTCATCTTTCCTTCGGTAAGCATATAATGCTATTTTCTTTGCATCTATCTTATCATCCTTTCCTCGTGTTATACCCATTGAACGCCTTATTTCCAGTCCGGGTAGCATTATGTAATTAAATCCGTTTTCTGTCAGATATACCGATAATTGTTGCGAGTATATACCCGTATGCTCAAATGCAAATAATATTTGTTCTTTCGCGTAATTGCTTGACGCTAATGTCCATTTTATCATCGATGTAATTCCTGTTACAGTATTATCAAAATTTTTATATTTTTGATTAGTATGGATACGAACCTCATTTTTCATTTTTCCAACATCAATGCCTACTGTTTCTTTAATTTTCATATTACCTCCTTTGTCTTTTATTTTGGTTACCTAAACTAAAACCTTTATTAGGTCATTCTATAATTCTATCTGGTTCTCAGTAACCTTGTAAAATGAATGAGGACTAATACCGGACATAGGTCTTTTTCCCTAGCAGCTGCCAAAGTTCACCTCACTCATGGTTATAATAAATTTATTAACATTTTTTTTATTAACATTTTTTGAACTTATCAATATTCCCCAGATCCCTATTGATAATTATCGATTTTTAATATATTTACTTCTGTAATCTAAAGGCGGCTGCCGGACTACGCCGGACAGGCCCGCAGTTCGGTTTTGTTTGTTTATCCTTTTCCTATGGACTTCGTCCATAGCTATTATAAATTGAAGTGCTTTCGCACTTCTAACAATTGAAAAACAACTACGACAGTAGTTGAATTTACAATAGCCTCGAATGAAATTCGAGGGGAAAAAAAGAATGAGACATCACAACTGCGGAGCAGTTGAATTTTGAAATGTTAAATTTGTGTGATGTTTTAATGCATACAACATGCGGAATTGAACTGCTTCCGTCTTCGTATACTACGCCGGACAGGTTCGCAGTTTGGTTTTGTTTCGTTATTCTTTCTCCCTATAGACTTCGTCTATAGCTATTGTAAATTAAACTGCTTCGCAGTTTTTGGAAATTGAAAACCCACAACTGCTGTCGCAGTTGTGGGTAAGAGTCCTTCGGACAACCTACAATAGTCTGAGTTCTTAAAAGCGTTTAATGTTAAGTATAATAAGAGATATCTTTTCTGTTTTATTGGTTGTCACGGTGCGACCGTGACAACCTAAAAATGTTTGGGGTTACCATAATTAATATTATATCAGCATCAATTTTTTCTGCGGTTTGGAAATGAACTCTGCTCCGCCCTTTCTGACAACAACTTCTTCTTCCAAAGTTGAAACTCCGTAACCTTCCACAGTTACTCTCGGTTCAATTGTGTACACTTGATTTTCTTCCACTCTCATAAAAGGTGTATTTCCGTAACGTTCCCAACGCGGTAAAAGTCCACCACCGCCGTCGTGTACTTTCCTTCCGACTTGATGACCGAGTCCGTGCGGATACTCTTCGTATCCTTGTTCAATAACATACGCCCGTGCAATGTCATCCATTTCACAACCAAGTACACCTGGTTTCAGTTTATCTGCAACCATTTGTATAGCATCTCTAATTACGTTAAATCCTTGTTGAACCGGCTCGGGAGCGCTTGTTTCTCCATCTTTTAAAACATACCATGTTCTCTGAAGATCAGAGCAATAGCCATTATATTCTATTCCAAAATCAATATTTACCAAATGTCCTTTTTTTACTTTTTTATCCGTTGGCCCGGAATGTGCACCCGAAGCATCAGGACCTGTAAAAACTGCGGGACAGTGATCTTCTTCCCAAGCTAAACCATATCCCTTTTCTTTTACTATTGATTTTATATAGTCTGCTATTTCCAATTCAGTTATTCCGGGTTTGATAAAACAGGTTACCTTATCAAAAATTTCTAAAGTCTTATCAACGGCTTCCTGCATAATAGAAAGTTCTGTTACTGATTTTCTTCCTTTCAATGCAGAGACTATTTCTTCTGATGAAACCAATTTCTTTTCATACCCGGTTCCTTTTAAGTGCTCTAATAAATTTAGATATAGTCCGTGAGGAAGTCCGTCGGCTATAACAGAATTTCTTGAATAATTTATAGCAATCATATTAGGTTTATTATCATTTAAATATTCTACCAACGGCTCCCTGATTGATTTAAGATAACCGATCACTTTATTAAATTGTCCTTTCCCTTCAAAATTTTCAACTTCTAATGAGCCAACTATAGCGGTTGTTTCACCTTTCCTGTTAATAAGAAAAGCTGATTGCCAGGTACAGTTTTTACCGACGACAATTTCAATTGTTGGGTCTTGCATTATTGAACTTTCTTGTACAAAGATCAGCCAAAGATCAATATTTTTTTCTTTAAGAATTTTTATGGCTTGTTTAATCTTTTCATTCATTATTTTATTTATCATGATTTTACTCTATAATTTTAAAATTTGTCACCATAAAATTATCAAATAAGCGGGTAACATACTAAAGCCAAAAAACAATATTTAAAATTCTACTTTTCGTTTTTGATGAATTAATCTTTAAGTTTGGAGTTGAAAATTGGTGTTGTCTATACACTTTTTGTTGTAAAATGTTCCTTGATCAATTTGTTCCATTTATGCTGGAAGAGATGATATAAATATATCTATTTTCTTTTTTCCTTCCCGTAAAATATTTTAATTAAAAAGTTTAGGCTTTATATAAAATTTTAATACAGAGGATATTATGTCTGATTATACAGAAAATATTTTAAATAATGTAAAAGCTCAAAATCCAAACGAACCTGAATTTCATCAAGCCGTTGAAGAAATGCTGGATTCACTGGAAATAGTTTTAGATAGACATCCCGAATATAAACACGCCAAAATATTAGAAAGAATGGTTGAACCAGAAAGGAGCATAACTTTCAGAGTTCCTTGGATGGATGACCAGGGAGAAATTTATATAAACCGTGGATACAGAATTGAGATGAATTCAGCAATTGGTCCATACAAAGGCGGACTAAGATTTCACCCTTCCGTAACACGAGGTATCTTAAAATTCTTAGCCTTTGAGCAAGTATTTAAAAACAGTTTAACAACACTGCCAATGGGCGGTGGAAAAGGCGGTTCTGATTTTGACCCTAAGGGAAAAAGTGATAATGAAGTGATGAGATTTTGTCAAAGTTTTATGACTGAATTATTTAGACACATCGGACCAAATGTAGATGTACCCGCAGGTGATATTGGTGTTGGCGGAAGAGAAATCGGTTATCTATTCGGTCAATATAAAAGATTAAGAAATGAATTTACAGGTGTATTAACGGGCAAGGGTTTGAACTGGGGAGGTTCTTTAATACGTCCTGAAGCAACAGGCTACGGTGCTGTTTATTTTGCAAAAGAAATGCTTAATACCAAAAACGAAAAAATTGAAGGTAAAACTTTTGCTGTATCGGGTTTTGGTAATGTAGCCTGGGGTGTAACTCAAAAAATAGATCAACTTGGCGGAAAAGTAGTTACTCTTTCTGGTCCCGATGGATTTATCTTTGACAAAGATGGTGTTACCGGAGAAAAGATTGATTACATGTTAAAACTAAGATCAAGTGCTAATGACAGAATACGGGATTATGCTGAAAAATTTAAGGTTGAATTTTACGAAAACAAAAGACCTTGGGGAGTGAAAGTAGATGTTGCAATGCCATGTGCAACACAAAATGAAATTTTTGAAGAAGATGCAAAAGAGTTATTAAAAAACGGATGCATCTGCTTGTGTGAAGTTGCAAATATGCCTACAACTTATGAAGCTTATAAAATTATTGAAGAATCAGATATGCTCTTCTCACCCGGTAAAGCATCAAATGCGGGCGGAGTAGCTACATCAGGGTTGGAGATGTCGCAAAACAGCATGCGTCTTCCCTGGCCTAAAGAGGAAGTTGACAGCAGACTACATGAGATAATGAAAAGAATACACCATACTTGTGTAACTACCGCAGAAAGATTCGGTACACCAGGTAATTATGTTAACGGTGCCAATATTGCAGGATTTTTAAAAGTTGCCGATGCAATGATGGACCAAGGGTTGGTATAATATTCTTTAGTTTTAATAAATCTGCTTATTTATATTAAACATATTAACTCATAAAAAAAGCAAATATATTTTAAAACATGAATAAAATTAAAGAACTTCGGATTGAGGAAGCCTTTAGCGACCGCATTAAAAAATTCCAAAAGTTAATGCGCATTAAAATAAGGGAGATACTTCTTGTTTCAAGCATTTATGATAATTACATTTTTGAAGAAGACGGCAGATTATACGAACTTATTAGACAAGAATACCAAGACCTGAATTTAAGTCAATCCCCGGAAATTACCCACGTTACTACAGGTAAAGAAGCAATTGAACTTGCCCTTAACGAAGATACCTTTGATCTTATAATTACAACCTTGCATGTTGAAGATATGCATGTAATACAGCTTGCCCAAATGGTTAGAAAAGCCGGAATTGATATTCCAATAATTCTACTTGCTTATGATAACCTGGAAAAACAAGAGTTAATTGCAAATTATGATACATCAATATTAGAAAGAATTTTTATTTGGCAGGGTGATTATCATTTACTAATAGGAATAATAAAATATGTTGAAGACAGGCTGAATGTTGAACATGACACTTTTTCAGCAGGTGTACAATCAATAATTTTGGTTGAGGACAACGTAAAATTTTACTCATCATATTTGCCATTAATTTATACCGAAATTTTTAAACAGTCACAAAGATTAATTTCCGAAGGAATAAATCTTACTCATAAATTTTTAAGAATGAGAGCACGCCCAAAAATTTTGTTATGTACAACTTATGAAGAAGCGGAAAGCTATTTTGAAAAATATAAAGAATTTGTTCTTGGTGTAATTACAGATATAAATTTTAAGCACAACGGTGTGAGAGATCCGGAAGCAGGACTAAAATTTACAAAGCATGGAAAACCTGGTGCAAATC
>JAADIB010000153.1 GCA_013151565.1 Chlorobiota bacterium | reverse complement strand
TAGTGAATATATTATAGAGTCTTACAAAACAATTATGAATAGCATAGAAATTCCGAGTATAGAATATAATTATCTGAACGAAAGCAGCGATAATGAAATTCATCAAACGTTTAGAAAAGAAATTGAACATATGAAAGATCAAGAGATTATAAGAGCTAAAAATTTAGTTGGACCGCACCGCGATGAATTTCTATTTAAAATAAATGATTTAGATCTGAGAAAATATGGATCGCAAGGGCAGCATAAGACCTTTCAGATCTCTCTGCGGTTCGGAGAATTCTTTTATCTGAAAGATACATTAGGAAAAACACCAATTTTTTTAATGGATGATGTTTTTGGTGAACTGGATGCTTTTAGAGCAAATAAAATAAGTGAGTATATGAAAAAGATAGGTCAAGCTTTTATTACGTTAACAGACTTCTCAAATTTTGAGCATTTAACCAAGAGCGAAGACGATCTTGTTATAAATATTAAAAAAGGTCAGGTTATGTATGCCTAAGGATTTTAGAAGCTTATCAGATGTAATTTATAAAGAAAAAGCTTTTAAAAAAATCGTAAAAAAAGCAAACGAACAAGAAATAGTTGAAAAATTTGGTGAGATATTTCCTGAATTAGATAAAGTAGCTAAAGCAGTTAAAGTAGAAAGAAAAACACTTTATTTAAAAGTTGAAAACTCAGTGTGGAGAAGTGAGTTAAACTTAAAACAAGAGGCAATAATAAAAAAGATAAAATCAAAACTGGAAAATTCAGAATTGGAGAGAATAAAATTTATTTCATAAAAACTTATAAGGTACAAAAAAAGTGACTAAAGAAACGGCACAAAAAAATTATACTGCAAGTAATATAAATGTTTTAAAAGGTTTAGAGGCTGTACGTAAAAGACCAGCTATGTACATTGGCGATATCAGTTCTCGAGGACTGCATCATCTAGTTAATGAAGTTGTTGATAATAGTATTGATGAGGCATTGGCGGGCTATAACGATATTATTATGGTTACACTTAATGAAGATGGCAGCGTAACGGTTGAAGATAGAGGACGAGGGATTCCTATTGATATTCATCCGGAAGAAAATCGATCAGCTCTGGAAGTTGTTATGACTGTTCTTCATGCAGGCGGAAAATTTGATAAAAGTTCATATAAAGTTTCTGGAGGTCTTCACGGTGTGGGGGTTTCAGTTGTTAATGCTTTGTCTGAATGGATGAAAGTTGAAGTTAGAAGAGGCGGAAAATTATACTATCAAGAATACTCTCGAGGATTTCCAAAAGAAGATGTTAAAGAAATTGGTAAAACAGATAAAGAAGAATCGGGAACAAGAATAACATTTATGCCTGACGGAGAAATCTTCACGACAACAAAATTCAAATTTGATATTCTTGCTGAGAGAATGAGAGAGCTAGCTTATCTTAATAGAAACGTAACAATTATAATCGAAGATAAGATAGAAGGCTATAAAGAAAATTTTCATTTTAAAGGCGGACTTATAGAATTTGTAAAATACATTGATGAAAACAGAACTGTAATGCACAAGCCGATATATATTGAAGGTGAAAAAGACAATACACCGGTCGAGATAGCTTTCGAATATACAAATGCTTACTCTGATAATATTTTCTCTTATGTGAATAATATCAATACTCAAGAGGGCGGAACACATTTATCAGGATTTAAAACAGCGCTAACAAGAACATTTAATAGTTATGCTGCAAAGAATAACCTTATAAAAAACAGCAAAGTAAATTTAACCGGTGATGACTTTAGAGAAGGACTTACAGCTGTAATATCTGTTAAAGTAATAGAGCCTCAGTTTGAAGGACAAACAAAAACAAAACTGGGAAACAGCGAGGTAAAATCAACAGTAGAAACGTTAGTGTTTGAAAAACTATCAGAATTCTTGGAAGAAAATCCGTCAATCGGGAAGAAAATAATTGATAAATGTGTTAAAGCCGCCGAGGCAAGAGAAGCAGCAAGAAAAGCAAGGGATCTTGTTAGAAGGAAAAATGTTCTGGATAATATGCACTTGCCTGGAAAACTAGCCGACTGCTCTATAACAGATCCTGAACACACAGAAATTTATATTGTTGAGGGTGATTCAGCAGGCGGTTCAGCAAAGCAGGGTAGAGATAGAAGGTTCCAAGCAATACTTCCATTAAAAGGAAAAATATTAAATGTTGAAAAAGCTAAGATGAATAAAATTTTGGAGAACAACGAAATAAAAGTTATTACATCTGCAATAGGTGCCGGTATTGGCGTTGATTTCGCTCCGGATAAAGCTCGATATGGAAAAATAATAATTATGACAGATGCTGATGTTGACGGCAGTCATATTCGTACGCTTATCCTTACTTTCTTTTACCGATATATGAAAGAATTGATAGAAACAGGTAGAGTGTTTATAGCTCAGCCGCCGTTATATAAGATCAAAAAGGGAAGAGAAGAACTATACGCATATAATGATGATGAGCGAGATAAGATATTGGAAAGATTCAGAGCAAACGGGGGAAGTAAAGGAAAAAATGATGATAACAATATGCCTAAAGGTGTTTCTATTTCAAGATATAAAGGATTAGGTGAAATGAATCCCGAGCAGCTTTGGGAAACAACAATGAATCCTGAAACAAGAACAGTTTTACAGGTAGGTTTAGATAGTGCGGCATCAGCAGACAAGATTTTTGAAACCCTAATGGGCGATGCTGTAGAACCAAGAAGAAATTTTATAGAGAAACACGCTAAGTATGCAAACTTAGATGTTTAATTGATTAATAATTATTAAAGAAGAATTTATTATGTCTACATTTTTTGAAAAAGTATTACCGGTCTCATTAGAAGATGAAATGAGATCGTCTTATATTGATTATGCAATGTCTGTTATAGTAGCGCGGGCATTGCCTGATGTTAGAGATGGATTAAAGCCAGTTCACAGAAGAGTTCTGTTTGGAATGCACGAACTTGGATTAGCTAATAACAAACCGCATAAAAAATCCGCAAGAATTGTGGGTGAGGTTTTAGGTAAGTATCATCCACATGGAGACACGGCTGTTTATGACTCAATGGTTAGAATGGTTCAGGATTTTTCACTGCGCTATCCTCTAGTTGACGGTCAGGGTAACTTTGGTTCAGTGGATGGCGACTCAGCAGCAGCAATGAGATATACAGAAGCAAGAATGGCAAAAATAACAGACCTTATGTTAAAGGATTTGGATAAGAACACTGTTAATTTTGTTTCCAACTTTGATGAGTCATTACAGGAGCCTAGTGTAATGCCGTCTTATCTTCCAAACCTGCTTATAAACGGAGCAAGCGGTATAGCTGTTGGAATGGCAACAAATATTCCTCCGCATAATTTAAAAGAAGTAATTGACGGGTTGGTTGCAATGATTGACAAGCCAAGTCTAACCTCATCAGACTTGATGAAATTTATTAAAGCACCTGACTTTCCAACTGGTGGAATTATTTATGGATACGAAGGAGTAAGAGACGCTTTTACAACCGGCAGAGGAAGAGTTGTAATTAGAGCTAAGGCAAATGTTGAAACGCATAAGAATGATAGAGAGTCTATTGTTATTACGGAACTACCTTATCAGGTAAACAAAGCAAACCTAATTGAGAAAATTGCTGATCTTGTAAGGTCAGGAAAAATAGCTGATATTTCAAATCTTAGAGATGAGTCTGATAGAGATGGAATGAGAGTTGTGATCGAGCTAAAAAGAGACGCTCAACCTGCCGTTATTCTAAATCAGCTTTTTAAACACACACAAATGCAAGTCACATTTGGTGTTATTACTTTGGCGCTCGTCAATGGGATACCAAAAGTGTTAACTCTGCAAGAAGTAATGAAATACTTTCTCGATCACAGAATGGATGTGTTGATCAGAAGAACACAGTATGAGTTAGATGCCGCTGAAAGGCGTGCTCACATTTTGGAAGGATATATAATTGCTCTGGATAATATTGATGCAGTTATTGATGCGATCAAAAAATCCAGAGATACTGAATCAGCAAAAACGAACTTGATGAAGAAGTTCAAACTCTCAGAAGTTCAAGCAAAAGCAATACTTGATATGAGACTGCAGCGATTGACTGGACTTGAAAGAGAGAAAATAGAAAACGAATATAAAGAAACAATAAAACTTATTGAAAGACTTCAAGGAATACTCGATAGTGAAATTAAAAGAAATAAGATCATAAAAGACGAACTAATTGAAATAAGAAATAAATTCGGCGATGAAAGACGTACAGAGATTATATATGACTATAAAGAATTTTCCCTGGAAGATATAATTGCGGAAGAAGAAGTTGTTGTTACAATATCTCACAAAGGATTTATTAAACGATTTCCAGTCAGCGGATATAGAAGACAAAGACAGGCAAGAGGCGGACGAGGCGTCACTGGTGCCGGAACAAAAGATGAGGATTTTATTGAACATATGTTTATTGCATCAACGCATCAACACATAATGTTCTTTACTGAACAGGGAAGATGTTATTGGCTTAAAGTTCACGAAATACCTGAGAGCGGAAGAGCTTCCCGCGGAAGATCTATACTTAATCTTTTGGAAAAAGATAGAAACGATAAGATCACAGCGTTTGTAGCAGTAAGAGAATATACCGATGATAAATTCCTTGTAATGGTAACAAAAAACGGTACCATCAAAAAAACAGTTCTCTCTGCATATGCTCACGTACGAAGAGGTGGCATCAATGCTATCAATCTTGTAAAGGGCGACGAACTAATAGCCGTTAAAATGACAGACGGCAATAACGATATTATTATCGGAACAAAAAATGGTATGGCTATTCGTTTCGAAGAGAAAAAAGTTAGAGAAATGGGTAGAACATCAACCGGTGTAAGAGGAATAAGACTTA
>JAADIB010000216.1 GCA_013151565.1 Chlorobiota bacterium | reverse complement strand
AACCACTAACATCTAATCCAGGAGAACTTATTGTTTCTGCAGCAGCATTTATTTTCACAGACGATTGTAAACTCCATCCCTTTTTTAGCTGAATATTATTTGGTTTGTCTGTGCTGCAAGCAAAAATTAAAAATAACAAAAGAAGTGAACTAATAAATCTTTTCATTTTATTCATTTCCTTGATAAATATTTTGCAAAAAACTTATCCATATAATACTGGCAGTATTCGTTCACTTCAACAGCAAGATCCAAAGTATGAGGCCAGCCTTCAAGTCTATGGTATTCAACGGGTACACCGGCTTTTTCCAGTCTTTTTGTTAAGCTGTCTGACTGCTCAACAGGGACAAGCTCATCAATTGTGCCGTGAAATATTAGAGTCGGCGGATCGTCACTAGTAATATATGTTACTGGTGAAGCCTCTTTGTAAATTTCCGGCGCCTCGTTGTAACTTTTGCCTATAAGATTATTAACTGAAGACACATTCTGGGCATACTCTGTTGTAAGGTCTGATGGTCCGTAAAAATTTACAACTGCCTGTACTCGAGATGAAATTAAAGAATCATCTTTATCTTTGAACTCGGGGATATCAGATGCATACCCGACCATCAATGCCAGATAACCGCCGGCAGAACCACCGATCACAGCAACGTTTTTATTATCTATATGATATTCGTCCGCATGTTTTTTAAGCCAGATCACTGCAGCGTTTACATCCAATATCTGTGCGGGGAATTTAGCTTTATTAGTAAATCTATATTGTACTGTTGCAGTCACATATCCTTTTTTAGCATAGTCAACGAGATAACGTAAGTAATCATGCTTATCTCCTTTCTTCCAAGCTCCGCCATGGATAAAGACCAATAATGGAGCGGGTTTTGAGATATTCTTTGAATAATAAATGTCAAGCTTTAGTTTTGTTGAATCGATTGTCTTGTAAACTATATCCTTGTACTCTTTAACGTCATCCGGCACAGGAAAATCTTTTTCCATTAAATCCAATGTTCCAAAGAAATAAGCGATCTTCATTGTTGTCATGCTTGAGTAGCCGTCCGGTACTTCCGGCGGTTTATCCTGGCTAATGAGAATTATCGGTGTGATTTGCAGTAGTAATAAGATTAAAAACTTTTTCATAATATTTCCTTTTTTATACTTCTATAATTTCGGGATTTTATTTTTAAATTGATACGTGTCCAGATTCAGATTGAATAACCAGCTACCGCCAGCTTGCATTATCATCACTACTAATATATTTTTACCTTTATTTAATTTTATTGGAATAGAGAACTCGTTGTAGTTAAAAGCATGCGGCTGAGTATATTCATATATTATTTTACCATTCAGCCAAATAAATGCACCATCATTATGTCCAATACGCAATGTTGTTTTTGTTTCCTTATCACATATTATTTCAGTAGCAGCAAATGCGTGACAGTTTTCATTTGGGTCAAGCTGTGCATCCAATCTAACAACCCCGTTTTTCAAGACATCTGCTTTTTCCCAAACGATATCCTTATTTCCTATAGGATACATGTTTCGACCTTCCTCTCCAATGAAGCCGGGTAATGATTGAGATATTACAAATTTTTTGATTTTTATTGGAATTTTAATCAACGAAATTTTTTCAACTCCAACTCTCTGTTTCCCCTTGAATTTAAAAGTAATTATATGTTTGCCATTTGATAGGGAAGGTATGTAAAACTCTTGTACAGATGGGATTGACATACTAACATCTCGAAAACAATCTAATTCACCTGCTAATTTATTATCGATCAATACTTGAGCACTTCCGAATTGGGAGTTCGTTGCTTTATATATCTTCAACTTATAATCAAAACTTTCCTCAATAATAAAGCTATAGCTAATGCTGCCGCTATTACTATTATACTCATAATATTTGCCAGGATAATTCATCGGAGAAACATCTTTCCATTTCACCGGAGTAATTGTTACACCATCACTATTCTCATCTCGTAAAACTATTTCTTGCTCGTCACTTAAGATAGATTCATCTAGCCACTTCAGAACTTGTCCATCTTTTAGAAGCTGATCTTCTAACAAATTATAATTAATTTGTTGAACATCCTCTTTTTCGTCAATCGCTAAAACTGCTGCGGTAGCGGCTGATTGACCCAGTACCATAAAGACCGGTTCCATACGAATTGAACCAAAGGCTATATGAGACGCAGAAAGACAAACTGGTACTAACAGATTTGTACACTCATCACGCTTAGGAACAATTGACTGGAATGATATAGGATACGGTGAAAAACCTCCAATCTCAACATTTCCTTCATTTCTAACTCTGCCATATTTATCAACATAACGTTGAACGTTGTGTGAATCCATTGTGTACGCAGCGAGACCTACAGGATCCTCAGGAACCACTATACCTTCACAATCATGCTGAGTCATTACATAATCTGAAATCATACGACGTGCTTCTCTTATGTATAATTGATGCGACCAATTTCCATTATCCACAAATTCATCTTTAGGTAATCCCCATTGGTTAACTTCATCTCGTACATAATCCGGGACTCGGGGATCGTTTGCGAGAAACCACATTAAACCTTTTTGATAATTTTCATGTTCCTTAATAATACTTTCTCGGATCTTATAATTACCATCAGGATATTTATAATTCATTCCAATATTGTCGGTAGCAAAAGCACCCTTGTTGTTTGTATCTGTTTTACCATTCGGCATAGGTGTTGACAAATCCAAAACATCAAACACCCCGGTATTTATATAGCGGAGTAAAAGTTCATATCGCATCGGATCATAATTTTCCGGTTTTGGGAATGGAATTCGATTTTCCGGAACATTTGTTAGGCACATCCTAAAACAATATGCTTGAACGCGATCATCTCCACTTCCTTCAACACCTGGTCCGCCATCATCCAGAATACTAGGCAACAGTCCGCTCTCCGGTTTGCCAGGAATTATATATGGATCAACCGGATTTTTGAATTGATGATTAATTGCGTTTTTAGTTTGAACACCATTATAAGTTTCACCATATGTTTTATTGGCTTCACGACCAACAGTATAGCTTACTCCCGCAACTGCCATTAAGTCGCCTTCATAGGTTGCATCAATAAACATCTTACCATGTAAGGTTAACCCGGATTCCATTTTGATACTGATAATTCTGCTATCCTTTTTATCTATACCTTTATTCAAATCCAATCTTTCATTGTAAATTACTTTGATATTAAACTCGTCTAACATATCGTTCAATATCTTTTCGGCAACATGAGGCTCAAATGTCCACATCGTTAAATCCGGGTCTGAGCCTGGATGGTAATATTGATTTATACGCTTGTAAAATTCTCTGGACAACCCACCAATTGCGGCTTTATTACCAATGTCGGTTGCACCAAGCCCACCAGAAGTTAACCCTCCAATATGTTTGCCCGGTTCAATAAGCACAGTCGATTTTCCTAACTTTGCAACCTGAATAGCAGCAATAACCCCAGCCGAAGTTCCTCCGTAAATAATTACATCATAAGTATTATCAAGTTCCTTATTTTGAGAACATGATGAGATAATCAAACCAATAATAACTATTGGAGCAATTTGCTCAAATAAATAAACTGCTATTTTTTTTATCATTAGAAATCTTTCCACTATTTAAAATACTTTAAGATGTTTTATACCACTACTTTGATAATAAATTAGTTCACACATCCTTTCAACGCCCAGTAGGCGTTTTGTCCAGGTAATGCACTTCATAAGCATATTCAGTCTTCTCTCCCGCTTGAAGTTTTTTAACAGTTGGAGTCATTTCCAGGTTGATCTGTATCCGTTCCGGGCTCCAAAAAAGATTCAGGTTTTCAAAATCTTTGGGATCAAAACGCTGTTCCACTCCAAAGCCGGCTTTTTGGTTAAAGTAGGCAAATGAACCTCCTTTAAGTCCTTTTTTTATTAACGCGCTTTGCTCTTCTGTTGGCTTAGCATTTACCCAGCCATGGTTAACCTGCAGCCATTTCTCACCTTTCACATAAATGCTTACTTCTTGCGGATCATCCGAACCAGAGCCTGCATCATATTCAGGATGCACTAAAAAATTGAACGGTCGGGCTTTCTTTGCTTTTAAAGTCGTTTCAAACTTAATCGCATCACCGGCTAAGCTGATAGTGCGTTCAATCCGTGCACCATCTTTTGCTGTTAGCGCTACTACAGTTTTTGTAGGAGTCTTCTTAATTATTTTATAAGCCAAAATACCATCGGCTTTCGGACCATCACCATGAAGAACCCATTCTTCAAAACGAAAACGATTCAGTGATCGCGCAGGTTGAATCACGTTACGACCGGTTGGTTTGTAGGTCATCTCAACTACTTTTGCATTACTTTCTGGTAGAATTAGCAACCGCCAGAAATTATTTTCAAGACGAACTGCAGTCATACCAGAATAAATTTTATTCATGTTATCCAAAAAGACTTCATTTGTTATATATTCATTTTCTCTACTAACATTATACTTCTCACATAATTCTGCATAGCGTGCAAGTAAGTTTTCATCAACATCATCCAGAGATGGCTTACAGATGCCGTTATCATACTTAAGTTCCATTGTTGCAACACTAAGTTTAGCTCGATAGGCGCAAAGAGATGCCTTCTCAACTCGTGAGCGTACTTCTTCTGATTGTGCCAAAGCTAACGCTTCAGTAAAATATTCATCAATACGTTTCACAGTTTCAGAGTTTAAGCATAATGAAGCTTCGGTGGAAAAACAAATTGGATGCTTATCTTCTTTATCAATAAGATCGTGATAATAAGTAAGGTAATCAATAATCGGCTGGGCAGATTCAGCATAATGCATTCGGCAGAACTCAAGTGCTTCCTGCCAACTATCCCTGCCCGGTTTCCAAATGCAGCGCGACATCACATAGTTACGTAGATCGCTCAATTCTGTAGAAAAACCATTTCCTGCAGCCTGCATAAAAACACCACGTCCGTTGTTCTTTGCAAAATATTCTACACTTTTACCAATACTGCGTAAGTTTGGAAAAGGAAGAAGATAGGCTCTGAAATTAGTATTATAATGCCAGATAAAAATATTCTTCGCCTTACCTTTCCAACCATCCATATCGTCACAAAATTCTTGATTAAGCAAACAAGTAGGATCATCAATTGCATGAAAATCACAGCATTCTATGCTGCACAACTGAATCAACACATTATCGCGTGCTCGTATTGTTTTTGGAGGCTTGCGTGTGTACTCATAAGCATATGTACCAATCAACACCTCTGGATGTGTCTTTTCGATCCGCTCTGCTACAGCATTTACGAAAGAAAGCATCGTTCCAGAATGTGATCCTTCGCGCGCATCAATTGCAGCACACGATTCACACGTACAATAGCTGCCATTATCCATTTGGGCGACATTGAAACTTTTCACTTTCGGATTTTTCTCAATAGCATCCAGAGTAGCTTTAATAACAATTTCCAGCACTTCAGGGTTTGTCAAACACAACTGTGGTCCGCCGCCATGCATATCTAACACACGCCGTCCATTAACTAAAGCATAATATTCCGGATGATCTTCTCCATAGGTAGCAGGCGGAACAAGCTTAGCCACATTGTGAATTACAAGTTTATATCCGGTAATTCCCCCTAACTCTTCCGAACCAGCGATGGTATTTGTACGCAATTGCGCCGCAAAGGTCGGATTGCGGTTCGTCTCTCCATAATATGACCAGCGGAAAGCAAACTGAGGAACGTAGCTGTAGTTACGTCCTTTGATTCTAAAGTCCTTATTTTTCCCCTCTGCAGGATAAAATGTGTGATCATAGGTTAAGAAACGTACACCGCAATATTGCTCAAAGAATTCATAAACTCCATAGAGTGTTCCACGAGGACTGCCACCATAAATTGCCAGCTTATCCTTGGCAATATTAATACTAAATCCTTCTTCACCCATCTTTTCCGTGTTTGCATGCAGACCAGCGGCAGCAACTGTTTCAGCGCCTATTAAAATAATCTTACCGCTCTGCGAATTGGTTCTATCAATAGTTAATTCTTTCCCTGTAAACTCTTTGAAAAGTCTTTGAAATTCACTCGCCGCATACAATTCAGATTTTGTTGCACCGGAACTGCAAATGATACGCTCAAAAGCTGATAAGTAAGGGCCATCTGCAGGTAAGGAAGCCCATTCTTCATCTGAAATTTGTGAATTTTCCTTTTGTGAACATTGTATAAAAAAACTATTTGAGAGGACTAAAAACAAACCTATCAAGATTTTGTGCTGAACTGATTTTTTCAACTTGTTCTCCATTTTATAATTTATCACTACAATTAGTTCGGAATGATCTCCTGCTTTTCTATTCCAGGTCCTTCCCAAAATACTTTTAGATGTTTGACACCACCAGCTTGGTAATATCTAACTTCTATTAAATGCTCACCTTTTTCTAAATATACCTTCCCTGATTTCTCAATGTATCCGTGATTCCCGTCATTATTAATCAGCTCCTTATTATCGATAAACAGTTTGCTTCCATCATTGGAGCCCACGTAAAATGTGTATTCCCCATCTTGCTTAATTTTAATAAATCCATGGAGGACCAAACCAAAATAAGTTTCACTATGCTGAATACCATCATAGCCAAATTTATCTATCGTTCCTTCAGTCAACGGTTCTAATAACAGAAAGTTAGGTAATTTTTCCCATTTAGTGTTAGACATATTTTCGTAATATTTATACTGTACTCCTTTTTCCTTTTCTATGGATAGATAGTTGGTCACCGTTTCGTTACTTGGACTGTAATCATTTTTAAAAGCTTTAGCTCGTAAGGTTACTGATTTATTTATCTCTATATTTCGCTCATATTTTTGAGATGATTTCGTTGGCTCGCTTCCATCAAGCGTATAATAAATATCGGCTCCTTCTGTATAGGTAAATAATTTTACGTTAATACTCTTATAAAAATATTGATCTTTTGGAAAGACGCGTGGAGCTATCACCTGCGTTCTGTCTAATTTCAATATAGCTGTGCTGCTGATCTCATTATTCTTAAATGCTGCTGCTTTTATTATGGTTGGATCGATCTGCTCAAATTGCTGCGAATATCTTTTTGAGTTCTTTGTCGGCTCACTTCCATCAATAGTATAGTAGATGTCTGCATTATCGGGGAAGTAAATACTTACCATACCCAGGCTGTCTCTTTGAATATTAGGTTTAAGAAACTCAAATAGATTTTTTTTATCCGTGAGATTTGATGAAATGTTTATCTCATTCGTTTTGATCGTTTCGTCAATAATTAACGGGGTCTGAACATTATGAAAGTTATTGCCTACTATATTTATGTTCTTACTATTTTTTTGCAAATTTAAAAATAAATTTGACTCCGGGGAACAACCATTGACAAAAACGTTCTGAGAGTTTTTCAATACTACTTGCCCCAAAGCATCATCTTCAATTTCACTGTTGAAGTTAAGTAGCTTTATATTTTTCACATCATCAAACATCACAGCAGGGCGATGATCCTCTTTGTTGTAACTTAATTCAACATCCCTGAAAGTTATACCATCAACATGCCTAACAAAAAATCCATAAGCAGGTAAATCGCCCAATTGCGTACTCTCGGGATATTCATTTACCAATTCTGGCTTCTCCATTAAACTTTCAGCAAATGACCCGCCGCCGTCATAATTAATTTTAACATTAGAAATAGAGACATTTTTAATAGGATGATCAATTTCCCCAATAATAGAACAACCGGTTTTTCCTGCATTTTTTGATACAATATTACTGATCTTAATATTGTTCAACGAACCTATTGGACGCACGTCCATATTGGGTTTATATGTTCTAGCTCTATTTCCCAAGCGAATAAAAATAGGTGCAGCCATTTCTTCCATTACAATATTGGAAATCGTTACATTTTCCAGTACTCCGCCATCAACAAGCTCAAGCGCAATTCCTGCCAAGCCTTCGTCTCTTCCTGAGTAACCGCCATCAGCGAGCGACGGACCTATATAACAATTGGTTATTGTAATATTGCGGAA
>JAADIB010000063.1 GCA_013151565.1 Chlorobiota bacterium | reverse complement strand
GTTGTTGATTCAAACTCAATTACTATTAGTGGAAATAAACCCGGTGAGATATATAGTTACAAAGTCACTGCTTTGAACGAAGGAGGTGAAAGTTTCCCTTCCGAGGTTTTGTCCGTATGCTGGATGGACAACGACAAACCGACTGCCTTAATAATAAACGGTTTCGATAGGATCTCGCTCCCCGCTGTTGTTGAGTCGGAGGAGTTTTCAGGTTTTGTTGATATTATTGATGAAGGTGTACCTTACAAGTATGATATAGGATATGTCGGTGAGCAGCATGAATATGATACGACCACAAAATGGATAACCGATGATCTTCCCGGATTCGGCGCCAGCTATGCAGATATGGAAACAAAAATTGTTGCCGGAAATACATTCGATTATTCCTTTATTCATGGTGAAGCGCTGAAGGAGAACGGGTATTCATTTGTATCGGTCAGCGATGAAGCCGTATTTGATTCAAGCGTTAATTTAGTAAAGTATAAATTTGTCGATCTTATCTTGGGAGAAGAGAAAGAAACACACTGGCAGCGGCAATATGCAGATTCATTGTGGGGAATAAGGTTCAAAACATTTCCGAAAGTTTTTCAGAGTGAAATTGCAAATTATCTTGAAAGCGGAGGAAATCTTTTTGTAAGTGGTGCGTATATCGGCTCCGATCTATTTTTACAGAAGGACAGCACAGATATTAAATTTGCCGAAGAAGTGCTTCACTATAAACTAGCTTCCGATCATGCAGTAAGGAATGGCAATGTAATTTCGGTCAGGAATATTCCTACTTTTAATGATATTTCAATTACGTTCAATACAAAATTCGATAAGAAACTTTATAAAGTCGAAGCGCCGGATGCAATCGGTTCTAAAAATGGAAGTGAGACTTTGCTTAGATATTATGAGAATTTTTACAGCGCTGGGGTCGGATATAAAAAAGAATATGGTGTTATCGCATTCGGATTTCCTTTTGAAACCATTATTGATCGTGCGGAAAGAGTTAAACTGATGAAGTCAATAACGGAATACTTACAAATTGATAGGGAATAATTATCAGTAGATAAGATAGACTCGATGATAATTAAGCAAGCAATTTAGAATTTAATATGATTAACTCCGACTTTTAAGTCGGAGCAAAACACAAAATATATTTAAAAAAAATATCAACACATGAAAAAAAATATCACACTCATATTTATTCTTCTTCTGCAAACAATTTTTATTGCTCAAGACCTTTCTTCACTAAACAAACTTGTTGATAAGTATCAGAGTTCGAAACTCTTTAAAAATTCTATCTGGGCTTTGCATGCAAGATATTTGGATTCCGGGAAAATAATATTGGATGAAAATTCAGAAGTGTCGGTTGCGCCCGCATCCAATATGAAACTGTTTACTACCTCTGCAGCATTGGAGATACTCGGAGAAGATTATAAGTTCAGCACCAAAATATATTACGACGGCAGTATTGATAACAGCGGAAATCTTAAAGGGAATATTTATATTGTCGGCGGCGGAGATCCTACACTAGGTTATGATCTTGTTAAAGGTTCATTACCATTGGATGAACTGATGGATACTTGGGTAAAAGCGATAAGTGAGAAAGGAATCAAAACTATCAGAGGTAATGTTATTGCCGATGCACTTCTCTATGATGCAAAACCGATTCCCGATATGTGGGATTGGATTGATATCGGAAATTATTACGGAGCTTCATCAACCGCTTTAACTATCAATAATAATTTATACTTTTTATATTTCAAGCCCGCTGCAAACGTTGGAGAAACTGCAGAAGTTTTGAGAATGAAGCCGGAAATTCCGGGACTAACATTTACAAATTATATGAAAACCGGTAAAAAAGGATCCGGGGATAACGGTTACATCTATTGTGCACCGCTTCAGTACAATGCTACATTACGAGGTACAATTCCAGCCGGCAGTAAAGAGTTTTCAATCAAAGGCTCGATTCCCGATCCGCCGTTATTTGCCGCGCAGAAATTAATAAGCGCATTAAAGAAAAGTAATATTTCTGTTAAAGGTAAGGCGATAAAGTTATTAGACTTGCAGATATACGACGATTCAAAATTGATCACCGAAACAATATCACCGCCGTTAAAGGATATAGTATATATAGTAAACAAGCGCAGCGACAATTTATACACTGAAATGTTACTGAAAGCACTTGCACTTAACGCAAAAGGGAAAGGTGATATTGAAAGCGGAACAGAAGCTGTCAAAGAGTATCTCGAGAAAAATGGTATTAATACCGACGGCTTAATAATGTATGACGGATGCGGACTTTCGCGCTCTGACGCTATCACGGCAAAAATGATGGTTGACCTTCTAGAGATGCTCACAAAGAAAAAACATTTCGACTCTTTCTTTAATTCACTTGCCGTTGTTGGCGATCCGGGTGATATAGGATATTTTAGCTCGATGGGCAGAGGAACGGAGATTGAAAAAAATGCCCATATAAAATCGGGAGTTATAAGCGGTGTGCGTGCTTACTCCGGTTATTTGAAAGACAAAAAAGGACGAACTATTATTTTCTCTCTTATAGCAAACAATTTTAACGGAGAGGGGAGTGATGTTTCATTCGTTCACAAAAAAATAATGATCGAACTGGCTAAGTTAAATTGAGGTAAACATGAAAAAATATATTTTATTAATTGTCTTTTTTCTCAGTTCTACTCTTCTGTTTGGGCAGAACAAAAAAATATATCAAATGTCTAAATGGGAAGTGGATTCAATCTTAACGGCTAAATCTGCTGAGAACCTAACCGTAACAGAAAGAATGGATTTCTACTCGCAATTATTCATGGGAATGCCTTACGGGCTTACCTGTGTTGGCGATGGACCATACGCATTGTATGATACAAAGCCTCAGCTTACATTCGATACTACTAACTGTATGGTATACTGTGAAGATGTTCTGGCGCTTTCGATATCAGATAGTTACGAAAACTTTTTCAACAATCTTCAGCAGATCCGTTATAAAGACGGGATAGTTGGGATGAAGACCAGGAACCATTACACAATGGCGGATTGGCTTCCGGAGAATAGCTGGCTTCTGCATGATGTTGTAAAAGAAGTTGCCGGTGATAAAGCAAAAACCTTAACACGGACAATATCTCATAAACAATTCTTTGAAAACAAAGGAATTGCCGATATGAGATATGTTAAAGAAGATAGAACAATAACAGTTAATTATATTTCTTTCGATGTACTGATGGGTGTTAAAGAGAATTTTCGTGACGGGGATATTTTGGCATTACTATTTAGAAATTTGAATAATATCTTTTCTGCGCACATGCTGATGTTTTACAATACACCAAATGGAAAGGTTATACGTGAATCATCTTTAAGCAAAGGTACAGTGCTCGATACCCCTTATGATGAATGGGTCTCGCGCTTTCAGAATTCAAAAAAGTATATTGGTATTGCTTTGATGCGAGTTAATGATGATATAAATACTCCCGGAAAAATTATTCTTCCTTGGGATATTTGTTCAATGAGAGAAAAGTCCAAATCCGAGCAAACTGCTAAATAGTTTATGGAATTATTAAAACCAAAACGGGAACTTAATCTTACCCAGACTTCATCCATTATTATTGGGCAGGTGATCGGTTCTGGTATATTTATAAATATTCCAATAGTTGCAGCAATTACAGGTAACCCGTGGATTGCTGTGTTCATCTGGTTTTTAGGCGGACTGCTTTGGCTTCCTCAAATATTCATCTTAGCGGAGATGGGAACTGCTTATCCGGATCAAGGCGGACCATATCATTTTATTTACAAAGCAGGCTCGCCGTTTCTGGCATTCATGTACACTTGGACAGCTTTCCTGACAAGTGATACTCCGACTTTAACAATTATTGGTCTGCTTGCTGCTGATGCGCTCAGTTACTTTTTCCCGGCATTGAATTTAGGAATTTATGCTAAGTTGTTTGCAGCGGGATTAATAGTAATATTCACAATAATCCAATACAGAAGCGTTAGGATTGGAAGCGATGTTCAAGTTGTATTGACAGTTTCAAAACTGCTGCCGTTATTCACTGTTATTATTGTCGGCTTCTTTTTCCTCGGTGACGGTAACCTTGCAGTCCAGTCACTCTTTACTACAGTTGACGGCGAGCCTATCTCGATAAGCATTATAACTGCTGGAGTTGCTGCAACAATTTGGGCTTATGCCGGTTTTCTGAATATTCTATATACATCAGGCGAGGTGAAGAATCCCACAGTTAACTTGCCAAAAGCTCTTATCGGTTCGGTTCTTTTTGTGATGGCTGCTTATATTCTCATCAGTCTGTTTACAAGCGCTATTGTTCCTTTCAATGAATTGATAAGTGTTGAGGAAGGAAAGTTCATAAATCCGTTTATGTACATCTCTACATTCTCCGGTATTGCCGGCGGACTGTTTGCTATTGCGGTTTTTGTCTCAATGCTTGGTGTGATGAATTCATCTGTAACACAGCCGCGATTGGAATTTGCAATGGCTCGTGACGGGTTGTTTTTCAAACCGTTTGCCAAATTGCATCCGAAATATTTAACTCCTGGATTTTCAATTCTCTTCCAGTCCGGATTTGCAATAATATTACTGTTTGGAAATCTAGGAGATCTGCTTGGCTACTTTACGCTTTCCTATGTTCTGCAGAATACGTTGGTTTACGGTTCTATCTTCTGGCTAAGAAAGAAAGAGGATTATAACCCAGTCTACAAATCGCCTTGGTGGATGTTCATGGGCGGGGCATCTGTTCTTATACAACTCTATCTTGCATACGGAGCTTTTCTTGCTTTTCCCCTCGGCGGACTGATGGCGAGCATTTCACTTATTGTTACAGGACTTCCGTTGTATCTTTATTTCAGAAAGAACTAGAAATTGTTATAGTTCAAAAAAAGTATTTTACTAACGGTTTGGCGATGAGCAGTAGCGTTCTTCAGCTATTGATTATAGCTTTTGTTGTAGGTTCGTTCTGTGGCGGTCTCTGTTTTATTCACCGTCTTTTTCTAATAATTTATCTTCCAAATCACTTTTAAAATCATACTCTATTAATTTACCGTTTCTCAAATGGTCAAAGAACACATCATAAGAATTAGGGCTTAAAAAACGAAAATGATATTTTTCATCAATTTTCAGTTTCTCTAATTCTTTGTTTAAGTCTTTGAAATGCTGAACGCCATATTTTAATTTAGCTTTATTTTCATCACTTACATCACCATCGGATTTAATTTCAACAATTATAAAATGAGTTGTTTTGCCATTCTTTAATTTTATAAAAAAGTCAGGATTAAAAGATTGAATTTTTGAGTGTTTCCCTCCAACTGTTGTAATTGAATATTCAATTGAATAAAAATTCATATCTCTTGATTTTAACCAACTGTCAATTTTCTTTGCATTTTCTGTTTCGCAAAGTTCTTTAATAAATGTTCTTTCAGGCGTTGCTTTTGAGAAAGTTAAATCTAAAGGCGTTTTAAATAAAAATTTGTTTATTTCCTTTGAAGCACTTCTTGGCAAACTTTCATCTTCTATTACAATATTCAGTAATTCCAAATTCTTTTCATCAAGTTCAGTTTTGTAATCAGATGAATAAAAAACAGTTGAATTGTGTCTCAAATTACCAAGAGCCATACTTTCTTTATTCATTTCTTTTGTTGATTTTTTATACGGGTTTTGTGCTTTCTTTTGATAAACAACTGTTTTTCCAGCTTTTCTTAAAAGCGTATTGAAACTACTTAAAATCTTATGTTGGTTTTTTTCAATAAGTCTATCGCCTTTGATGCCAACCTTATCCATTGATGTTCTAATAATCTTTTTAATCTCTTCTTTTGGTGGTAATTTGTCTTTTGAATAATTTCCAGTTGGTAGTTTTAATATTTTACCTTCCCAATCTCTTAT
>JAADIB010000326.1 GCA_013151565.1 Chlorobiota bacterium | reverse complement strand
AAGCAGAGTTTGCAGTCTCTGTTCTGATCTGCCAAGAATCAGAATGGATCATTTTTTTTAGCAGATATTTATCTTCCGGAAAATATTTTAGCTTTTTGAAGTTGCTTAGTGCAAAAAGTTTTATCTGATTATGAAAACCGTTTTTAGTTTTAGCAATCTTAATTAACTCCGGGATCGCTTCCTTGCTTGACCCCATTCTTGACAGTGCAAAAAGGGTATTGTAAACTTTCTCATCATAAACTTTACTTATAAATTTTACTCTTTCAAATTCTTCTTTGCTTAAATCGAAAGAATATTTATAATGATCAGAAGAGGTCGTGTCATTTAACTCGAATCTTTGAAAATTATTAGCAAGATAGTTCAATGAATTCTTGCTTGTAATGCCTCTGGAGAAAAAATTGTAAATTGCTAGGGGAAAATATACAGAATTAAAAGAATCATGACCGATTGAATTAAGTAAGAAATCAAGAGTAAGAGAATCTCCGACTTTACCAATTGCATCAAAAAATTGAGATTTATAAGGATTGTCGCATATACTTAGAACTCGTAATATGAAATCTTCTACCTTTTTTGATTCTTCAAGTTGCCCTAAGGTAAAAGCAATTAAGTCGCCATGCTTATAGATGTCGAGTTTTATAACTGAATCAACAAAAGCTGTATCCTCAGATTGAGCGATACTGAGCAACGCTGCATTTATTTTGTTTGAATCCTTGGAAGCTAAATAATCATATATAATATTTTTATCAAAATCTCTTAGGTATGTTGTCCGGACCAATGCACTATCCTTATCAGAATACTGCGCTAATATGATATTACTTAAAAAGAGAAGAGCAAGAAACGGTAATAATTTTGTGAGTTTATATTGCAATGTAGTTTAATTTTTTAAGATAAAAATATTTGAACCTTCAAGATCATTTATTAAAGACCTTGAAGGTAAACAAAAATTTGGAATTAAATATCAATTTGATAAACACGGTACTTTTTATAAATTTCACCGTTCATTACATCAGCGCCGCGCTTCATCATTTCATTATCCTCAAGAATCCAGCTAGCTTCGCCTTTAAGAATTCCAAGTTTCTCAGCTCGTTTGGTAATTTCATAATACAGCACTGCATCCAATCCCCGTTTCTGATATTCCGGGATGATACCGAGTGTAAGAACGCGAGCCCAGCTAATTTTCTTACGCTGAGTAAAAAGTTTGATAACATTAAAAGGGAAAAGTTTACCGTTAAAATCTATGAACAACTCATTGAAATCCAGCATTACAAGCGCGAATGCTACTGTCTTTCCGTCAATTTTTGCAAATAAAACCAAAGACGGTTCGACAAGCGGTTTTAACTCTTTAGCAAGATTGTCAATTTCTTCATCGGTCATTGGTATGAATCCCCAGTTAGGTGCCCAAGCCTGGTTATAAACAAATTTAACTCTTTCCAATTCACTTTTAAACTTCTTAAGATCAATTTGTTCAATAACTACCTTAGAACGTTTAGCGGCAATCTCAGCTACACGAATTAACTTTTCCGATTTCAATAATTTCGGATTATCAATTTTATAAGCATAAAGATCTTTGGCTTTTTGCATACCATAGTTATCCATAAGATCGAGATAATACTTCGGATTATATGTCATCATTAATCTTGGCGGATCGTCAAAGCCCTCAAGCAGCATAGCATATTCATCGTTACTGGAAGGATTTGCCGGACCTCTCATTGCATTCAAACCCCTTGACTGGAGCCATTCTTTAGCTTTATCCAGAAGAGCGTTTGCAACTTCCTGATCGTTTATTGCTTCGAAGAATCCGAAAAAGCCAATATTCTCATTGTGAACTTTATTGTGAGTATCATTTTTAATTGCTGCAATTCTGCCGACAGGCACGCCGTCTTTATAAGCCATAAACATTTCTAACTCAGCGGTTTTGAAGAATGGATTTTTCTTCTGATTCAGAATTTTCATTTTATCCATCAAAAGGGGAGGAACCCAGTTGGGGTCGCCTTTATAAATCTTCCAAGCAAATTTTATGAATTTTTTAATATTGCTTTTAGTGGGTTCGAGAGTTTTAATTTCAATGTTGCTCATAATTACTCCATAAAAAAGACTGATAGAGAGAAAATAGTAATTTAAGGCTCTATCAACTCAATTCAGTCTTCAATTAGTTAAAAAATAAATTTTTAGATGAGTCCTAACTCAGACCCAACATTTGAAAATGTTTCTATAATTTTATCCAAATGATGTTTTTCATGAGTCGCCATATAACTTGTCCGCATCATTTGTCTGCCTTCGGGTACTCCGGGTGATATAAATACATTAACAAAAACACCGGAGTCGTATAACATTCTCCACATCTTGAAAGCTAATTCGTCGTTGCCTACAATTACGGGAACAATACCTGTTCTGCCTTCAATCACATTGAAGCCGAGTTTTGTTAGACCTTCGCGAATGTAATTAGCATTTGAGATCAGTTTATCAACTCTCCATGGCTCTTCTTGTAGGATTTCAAGCGCTGCCATTGCAGCCGCAACTGATGCCGGTGTAGGTGAAGCAGAAAAGATCAATGCCAAACTATGGTGCTTAATATAATCAACAACTTTTGCTTTGCCCGCAATAAAACCGCCGAGTGATGCAAAAGTTTTACTGAAAGTACCCATCGTCAGATCAACTTCCTCAACCAGATCAAATTCACTTGCGGTACCTCTACCGCCTTTGCCAATTACACCCACGGCATGGGCATCGTCAATTAAAGTTCGAGCGTTGTATTCTTTTGCAAGAGCAACTAATTTATCCAGTTCAACAATCTCTCCGCCCGTACTGAAAACACCGTCACTAACAACTAGTTTAGGAGTTTCTAGTGGGATTTTCTTTAGTACTCGTTCAAGATCATCCATATTGTTATGCTTATAACGAAGCATATCAGCGGTCATTCCTTTTGCCATCATTGCGGCAACTTGAATTGAAGCATGGTTATCTTTATCAGAAACGACATATTCACCGCGTTGTACGATTGTCGGAATAACGCCTTGCCCTGTCTGATATCCGGTACTGTAAAGCAGGACAGCTTCAACACCAAAGAACTCAGCCATTCTCCTCTCAAGCTCCTCATGCAGTTCAAGTGTCCCGGTAAGATATCTGGATCCTGAACATCCGGTTCCATAGTGTTCAATTGCTTTTATTGATGCTTCCTTAACTCTTGGATCGGCAGTTAGTCCAAGATAATTATTAGAACCAGCCATTATAACTTCACGTCCTTCTATATGTACAGTTGGTCCTTCGTTTTCTTGTATAGCTCTAAAATAAGGATACAGCCCAGTCTTCTTAACTTCATCCGCTCTTGTAAAATCATAACATTTCTTAAATAAATCCAAATTTATCCTCCTAAGAATAGTATATTTGTAATAATATATATTAGTATTATTAAATTCTTAAAAATATTAAACTAATTTATTATTAAAAAAATCTAAAGTCAATTTAAACAATAATTTAAGATTAATTATGTCAGGTAAAGTAATTTCGGTAGTTACCGGCGCAAATGGTTTTGTCGGAAGTCATTTAGTGGATTATCTAATTGAGAAAGGAGACGAAGTACACTGTTTAGTGCGTAAGAGCAGTAATTTACGTTGGTTAGAGGGAAAGAATGTTGTTATACATGATTCTGGACTTTTTGACTTAGAAGGCTTGAAAAAGGTTCTCAGCAATATAGATTATCTATATCATGTTGCCGGAGTTGTAAAAGCCAAAAAAGAAGAAGGATATTTCAAAGGTAACGTTGAAACCACAAAAAATTTGCTCAATACGGTCTTGGAAGTAGCTCCAAATATAAAAAGGGTTTTAGTTGTCAGCAGTCTTACTGCATGTGGTCCTTCCAAGCTTGATGAACCTGTAACAGAAGATACACCGCCGCATCCAATTACAACGTACGGTAGAAGTAAAGTTGCACAAGAAGAATTGGTAAAAACATATATGGATAAAATACCGATAACAATAGTTCGTCCCCCGGCAATTTTTGGAGAGAGAGATACTGAGATCTATCTCTTTTTCAAAACCTATCAGAAAGGTTTGATGAGCTTAATAGGATTTAACAGAAAGGAATTGAGTTTAATTTATGTAAAAGACCTGGTGAACGGAATGTACCTTGCAGCTACAAGTGAAATTTCAAAAGGGGAGATTTACTTTATAAGCTCAACAGAATTTTATACTTGGCTGCAAATTGGCGAGGTGCTACAAAAAATAATGAACAAAAAAGCATTTACCTTAAGATTACCTCATTCACTCGTTTATGGTATTGCTGCAGTTGCTCAGTTCTTCTCAATGTTCAGTTCAAAAGCAGCTACATTCAATCTGGAGAAAGCAAGAGATTTTGTTCAGGAAGCTTGGACTTGCGATACCGCTAAGGCGCAAAGAGATTTGGGATATAAACAGAACTATTCGTTAGAGGAAGGTTTAAAACGAACAATAGATTGGTATCGCGC
>JAADIB010000265.1 GCA_013151565.1 Chlorobiota bacterium | reverse complement strand
AAATATCATCCAAAGACCATTGTAAATACTGCTTATAATCGTTGTAACCTTTATCAAACACAATAAATGTGCCCTTCTTTAATTCCAAAAAGTCTTTTAAGAAAACTTGGTCGCTGCTGAAGTAAATCTTACCAATGACGGGACATCTTCTGATGAGTTTATCATGGTATGAATCTATCCCACCTTTCTTTTTTCTATTTATTGGATTTCTACCACTCCCTTTGAGAATGTTGCTAAATAGACCTATTATCGTCGAATCTATTATTTTCAGTCCTTTTACTGCTGGTATATAACGGTTGCTATCCGATAAAATTTTCCTATACTTTTTGTATAGTTCATTGTTAATTTAATTTGGAAGGAAAGGCTTTTGCCTTTTCCTTCTGTTTTTTTTCTTTTATCGGACACTAAGAAAAAAATCACATAAAAAACGCCAAATATTTTGATTAGCCGCAATATTTTAATAAATTTGCAGACTAAAAAATTCAGAGGCTTATGAAATCACTCAAATCTTTAAATGATGCACAACTTGAGGCAGTTAAATATAATTCCAGTCCTCATTTAATTGTAGCGGGCGCAGGTTCCGGTAAAACAAAAGTATTAACTCATAAAATTGCTTACCTCGTTGAAAATGATTTTGATCCATCAACTATTCTGGCTTTGACATTTACGAACAAAGCCGCTAATGAGATGAAGGAACGGATCAAAGCGATGATAGGAGTTACAAAAGCAAAGCAGCTTTGGATGGGTACTTTCCATTCAACTTTTGCTCGAATTTTAAGAGCAGAGGCTGATAAATTAAACTACAGACCGAATTTTTCAATATATGATAAAGAAGATTCTGTATCGCTGACAAGCAATATTCTCCAGGAATTTAATATTTCCATAGATGATAAATCAGCTACGGCAATTCATCATCAAATTAGTTCGCTGAAGAATAAAATGATCTTATCCGGTGAATATGCGAAACATATTGCCAAAACTTCTTCGGAAAAAAAATTCGCAGAAGTATATCTTGAATATGATAAAAGATTGTTTGAAAATAATTCGATGGATTTTGATGATCTTCTCTTAAAACCGATAGCGTTGTTCAATAATCATCAAAGGATTTTGCAGAAGTATAAAAAACAATTCAAATATATTTTGATAGATGAATTCCAGGATACAAATAAAGCACAATATGAAATTATAAAGATGTTAGCTACCGGACGAACAAAAGTATGTGCGGTCGGCGATGATGCACAATCTATTTACGGATGGCGCGGAGCGGAATTGGAAAACATGCTCAACTTCGAAAAAGATTTTAGTAAAACTAAAGTATTTAGACTAGAGCAGAATTACCGTTCAACAAAAATGATATTGAGAGCATCTGATTCTGTTATTGTAAATAATCCCGGTCAGATACCCAAAACATTGTGGACTGAAAATGAGGAGGGTGAAAAACTTTCCATAATGCGATGTACAGATGAGAAGGATGAAGCTTACAGAATTTCCAAACAGATAAAGAAAGAGATCACTTCTAAGAAACTTTCGTTGAATGATATAGCAATTCTTTACAGAATCAATTCGCAGTCGCGAGCGTTGGAAGAAGCGCTTAGACGTGAAAAAATTCCGTACAAAATTATCGGCGGAGTAGAATTCTATAAGAGAAAAGAAGTTAAAGATATTATCGGATACTTAAGAGTATTGGCAAATCAAAATGATGAGGAGAGTTTGCTGAGGATTATGAATTATCCTCAAAGAGGAATTGGTAATACATCAATCAGTAAAATGATAGCATTCTCTAGAAAATTGAACTTGTCTCTTTTTACTACGATGTCCAGAGTGTTTGAAGTAATTGAGGTAAAAGAGAGAATTCAGAAAAATGTAAAACAGTTTAAACTTTTATTGGATAAATACATTGAATTAAAAAGTAAGTTGTCTCTTACTGAATTGACATCAGCGTTGATAGATGAACTCGGTATTCTGAAAATGTATAAAGATGAAAATTCCGTTGAGTCTCGCCAACGTTATGAGAATGTGCAGGAACTCCTTGCCAGTATTGCTGATTTCCAGAAATCAAATCCCAGAGCTACTATTGATGAGTTCCTTGCCGAGGTATCCCTTATTGCAGGAATTGATCAGTATGATGAGAGCAATAATTATGTAACTCTAATGACCATACATAGCGCAAAAGGATTAGAATTTCCACTGATATTTATAACCGGCTGTGAAGAGGATATCTTCCCGCTTAATCCTAAGTTTGATTCGGATTCCAGAACCGAGGAAGAGAGAAGACTTTTTTATGTGGCGTTAACTAGAGCGAAACAAAAAATATATCTTACATATGCTAGATCAAGATACAGATTCGGTGAAGTTGCTTACCAAAGCAGATCGCGATTCTTAGATGAACTCGATCCCGAAACAGTTCACGAAATGAATGCAGGTAACGAAAGACGAGGATCATCAAGACGCCGTCGCTCATATTATGATGAATTGTATCAAGAAAGTTATGATGATTTTGATCAGGAAAGTCGTTCATTTAGAGTCGGCAGCAGAGTAAATCACGAAAAATTCGGAACAGGAAAAATTCTTGCGATAAATGGTATTGGCGATAATCAAAGGATAAGTGTGGCATTTGACGAATTTGGAACAAAACATCTATTAATCAAATTTGCCAAGTTAACATTAGTCTAAAACTTTTATATAAATAAATTTATAAGGATATAATATGAGAATTGGAATTTTAACCGGTGGAGGCGATTGTCCGGGTCTTAATGCGGTTATCAGAGGTGCGGTGCGTAAATCTTTATTACTTGGCTATGAAGTTTATGGATTAAGAAACGGTTGGAAAGGACTACTTGAAAAAGATTATTATATATTGGATCATAAAGCTATTTCCGGTATCCTTCATCGTGGAGGTACAATTTTAGGTTCATCAAGGACCAATCTTTATCAAGAAGGTAAAAACTATTACGCTGAAGCAATTCAAAACTATAAAGAATTGGGGTTGGATGCACTAATAGCAATCGGCGGTGAAGATACTTTAGGTGTAGCCGCTAAATTGTACAAAGACGGGCTCAATATAATCGGTGTTCCTAAAACTATAGATAACGATCTTAATGCCACTGACTATACTTTCGGATTTGATACTGCCGTTAATATTGCTACAGAAGCAATTGATAGATTACACACTACTGCAGAATCGCACAACAGAGTAATAGTTGTTGAGGTAATGGGTCGTCATGCGGGTTGGATCGCTTTACATTCAGGTTTAGCCGGCGGAGCAGATATCACTCTTATTCCTGAAAAACCTTTCAAATTGGATGAGGTTTGTAATGTGCTAATCAAACGACACGGACGAGGTAAATCATTCAGTATTGTCGTCATTGCGGAAGGAGCTAAGATTCATACGGAAGACGGCACCGACAAAGATGGTTCTTTCATACTTCAGAAATTAGAGAAGGATGCATTCGGTCATGTTTCACTCGGTGGTATCGGTAACATAGTTTCTGACGAAATCGAGAGAAGAACCGGATATGAAACAAGAGCGGTTGTACTAGGTCATATTCAGCGTGGTGGAACTCCAACTGCATTCGACAGAGTTCTTGGAAGTCGATTTGGAGTAAAAGCTGCAGAACTTATCGAGAAAGAAGAATTCGGGAAAATGACTTCCTTGCAAGGGTCTCATATAGTTTCAGTTTCTCTTGATGACGCGGTCGGGACTTTAAAGACTGTTGATGATGAGATATATAAAACCGCCGAAACTTTCTTCGGTTAGTAGAAACCTTTGAATAACCAAATTTATCACTCTGTTTAGATAAAATTGTTCTAATATTCTCAGCTCTCGTGAGGCGATGCATCCAAAATAGAGTAAAATGAGCAGTAATATTATTTCGATAAATAAAAACTGCTACAATTTTTAGGTTATGCAAAGCCACCTAGCAGTTAACCAAATGGATTTATAAGATTAAAAAGCCTCTTCAAATTGAAGAGGTTAAACAATCCAGTAAACAGAATCGACTTGTCCGTATTGGTTGGAGCGATGTTAGTGATTCAATTGCACGTAATATAATTGGCTTTAGTCTATTTGGGAAAGCATCACCATCAATATAAATTTTCATCGGCATATTATTTTATTCTTATTCCAAAATTTCTTTTCTCAATGCATTTCTTGAAGCCCTATCCACAATAGAAAAAATTTGATCAATATCATCTTTTTGAATTGATCTCTTGTGTCCGCGTACTTTAATAAATCTGCAGTCTGTTATCATATCTATTAATTTGTAAAATTCTTGATAGAGTTGATAATTTCTAATGAGTTTGTTTTTTTGTGATTGATAATTATTTCGTTCAAGCCGGTCACGTCTTCCAAGTAAACTTATTATATTTTGAGAATCAGTATAGACTTTAAGTTTATTCTCTGCAAATCATTCTCATTTAATGCCCATAAAAGTGTTTCCAACTCCAGCTTTGTTGAAGAAGTATTTTCAAATCTTTTTATATTAACCTGAGTTTTAAGTGATTCAGTTGAGAGCTCATCCTCAGTAACAATAAGGTATGCGCCATATCCAATCTTTAATTTAGTATTAACACTTCCATCTGTAAAGAGCATTAGTCCATTCATAAAAATCAGTCTATAATATTTTTAACACGACCAACTTCACCTGATTCTAA
>JAADIB010000350.1 GCA_013151565.1 Chlorobiota bacterium | reverse complement strand
GAGATGAATGCCATAAGAAAAAGCGATATTATTAGACTGAGTTTTTCTTGCAAGAATTAATCACTGATATTATAGAAACTACAACAAAAACTTTAGATAAAGGAAAGTAAAAAATAAGATAAAATGTAGTTAAATGAAAAGGTCAAAGTTGATCCCTTTGATCAAAATCGAATTTTTTATAGATTAATAATTATTCCCATCTGAGAGCTTCGATCGGATCGAGATTAGCAGCTTTATAAGCCGGGTATGTACCGAATCCAACTCCGATGATAACACAAAGCAATACACCGATAACAACCCAATCAATCGGAATAGTCGCTACGGCGTTCATTAAAGAACCGACATAGTTACCAACTCCAATGCCGAGGACAATTCCTACAAGTCCCCCAATCACACTTAGCGCAACAGCTTCCATAAGAAACTGAGAAAGAATATTTTTTCTTTTTGCACCAACAGCTTTCCTCAGCCCGATCTCTTTTGTCCTTTCCGTTACCGAGACGAGCATTATATTCATAATGCCCACTCCCGCGGCTAATAGCGCAATTGCAGCAATCACGAATGCGCCAATCCTTACTCCTTCTGTCATATCATTTATCTGTTGCAGAATAGACTCATTCGATACAATTTCAAAATCATTCGGATCACCAGGCGGAACTTTTCTTATAGTTCTTAGATAGCCCTCTGTAATTTCCATTAAATTATTGTAATCTGCCTTATCTGCAGCCATTACAGAAATTGATAAGCTTCTTCTTCTAATACCGTAAAAACTGCCGAATGTTGTAAGAGGAATAATTGCAAAGTTATCCTGGCTTTGTCCGAAAATTGCTCCCTTCTTTTCTAAAACTCCAATTACCAATAAACGGTAACCTCCAAGATTGATCTCTTGCCCAACCGGATCTATTCCTTTAAATAGCTTCGGCGGAATATCAGCGCCAAGTACAACAACTTTTCTTACTCTATTATCATCTTGAAAATTTATAGCTCGTCCGCTCTCAACATTCCATTCTCTGGTTATAAATGCACTTGGTGAAACACCATAAATTCTTACGTTGGGATTTGTCCTTTCACTTTCGTACGCTAGCACTCTTCCACCTCGAGTGGCGGATGCAGCAACGGCTTTAGCTTCAACAAGTTTTTTTTCTAACTCTTCATAATTATCAATAGTCAAATTTTTTCTGTTACGATACTTCCGCCACGAATCATGTCCTCCAATTCTTACAGCCGGCCATTTCTGTATTTGGAACGTATTGCTTCCGAGATATGATACTCCTTCTTCAATACTCTTCTGCAACATCGAAATAACAGTACTGATCGCGATAATGGAAAAGATACCGACAATAATCCCAAGAATAGTTAAAGATGAACGGAGTTTATTAGTTCTAAGTGAGGTAAATGCGACTTTAAATATTTCAATAATTTTCATAGAGAATAATTAATAGTATTATTTTAACTTGGAATCATTTTAATGTCTAAAATAAATAAAATTATGGAAATAAAATTGAATTAATTTGTCCCTTAGTGTATTAGAAGGCTTCTAGTGCATCAGTGCTAAACTTAACAGCAATAAATTTACGGCAAAACTGATCGCACTGTGAAATATTTTAATATTACTCATATCTAAGAGCTTCAATAGGATCGAGGTTTGCCGCTTTATATGCAGGGTAAGTTCCGAAAAGAACTCCGATGAAAACGCATAACGATACTCCGATCAATATCCAATCGATCGGCACAACAGCGGTGGCGTTCAAAAACGATCCGGCAATATTTCCGACCATCACACCGAGAACAATACCGACCATTCCCCCGAATAGCGAAAGAGTAACTGCCTCTATCAAGAACTGCGCTAATACATTTTTCTTCTTAGCCCCGATCGCCTTACGAATACCTATTTCGCGTGTACGCTCGGTAACTGAGACCAGCATTATGTTCATAATTCCAACACCGGCTGCCAGCAAAGCTATACCGGCAATTACGAATGCACCGATTCTAACTCCGGCGGTCATGTCATTAATTATTTTAAGTGTATTTTCATTGGAACGAATCTCAAAATCATTCGGCACACCAGCCGGAACTTTTCTTATAGTTCTAAAGTATCCTTCGGTAACTTCCATTAAATCCTTATACGAGTCTCTTGCGTATGCTGAAACAGTTATATTGATGCTTCTATATCTATCACCGTAGAATGTCTGGAATGTTCTAATAGGGATGATAGCAAAATTATCCTGGCTCTTTCCGAAAAAATCACCTTGACTTTCAAGCAGACCTATTACTTTAAATTTTCTTCCGTCAATTTTTACTTCCTGCCCAATCGGATCGATATTCAAGAACAGAGCTTTTGACACATCGCGACCCAGTATAATATATTTAGCGCCGGATTGTGACTCACGTTCTGTAAATTCCCTACCTTCATCCACAAACCAATTATTATTCGGGAATGCTTCCGGAGTACATCCTGTGAGATTTACGTTGGGATTAGTTTCCTTATTCCCGAATTTAACTCTTCTCCCGAATTCCCAAAATTCACCGCCGACATACATTGCTTCGCCTTCCAATTTATCGCGCAGTTTATAATATTCTTTTATAGTCAGATTATGTCTATTCCTGATAAGTGCTTGTTCTTCAGCAGTTCCAGTGCGAACCGACGGCCATTTCTGAAGTTGAAAAGTATTTTGACCTAGGGCGGAAACCCCTTCTTCAATACTTGTCTGCAGCATTGATATAATTGTACTTATGGAAATAATCGAAAATATCCCGACAATAATTCCGAGTATTGTTAACGACGATCTTAATTTATTTGTCCTAAGTGAATTTAGAGCAATTTTTATAACTTCTATAATTTTCATTATTCGTACCTCAAAGCATCAACGGGATCTAGTTTTGAAGCCGTATAAGCAGGGGCGAACCCAGAAAGCACACCGGTGATCAGTGAAATGGATACTGCAAGGATCACAGCATCGGCATCTACAGTAACAGGGAAATCAAATTGTGCAATGATCATACTGCCGATTATAGCAACTCCAAGTCCTATAAGTCCTCCGATCAAACAGATTATTGCAGCTTCCGAAATGAACTGACCAAGAATCGTTCGTCTCTTTGCTCCAATCGCTTTCCGAATTCCAATTTCTTTTGTTCTCTCCTTCACTGAAACAAACATGATATTCATAATACCAATAGCCCCTACAAATAGCGCCAAGCCGGTAATAAGCAACCCGGCAATCTGGATAACTCCAACAGTTTTATTTATATTACTCAATAACCCTTCTTGCTGGTTAATTGCAAAATCATCTTTCTCGTTGTATTTTAGCCCCCTAATTCTCCTCATAATGCTGATAGCTTCTTCTTTGACTGCTTCAACCATTTGACTATTAGGCGCTCTCACTTCTATTGTTACACTGCCTCTGTGCCGACTTCGAAAATACTTAAAAACATTCTGAAATGGGAAATAGGCTTGATTATCAGGATTCCAACTACCCATAACCCAGCTGCCTTGTTCCTTAAGAACTCCAACAACTTTAAACTTATAACCTCCAATTTTCACAAATTCGCCTATAGCTCCGCCGAAAGGAAATAATTTTTTAGCTATCTCGCTGCCGAGGACAACAACAGCACGCCCCCCTTTACTTTCGAACTCAGTAAAAAATCTTCCTTCGCTGAATGTAAGATTAGTAGTATTTATATAATTATGGTCAGTGCCGGTCATTGCTATAGATTGTACCGACTTATCCTCATACTTAATAGTTCTAAATGCGTTTACTCTTGGTGCAATTGCTAATGGAAGTTTTGCCAGTTCTTTATATTTCTTATAATCTTCCATTGTAATATCTTTTCTATTCCTCATCTCCCACCAGGGAATATCATTATTGAACCAAGCCCATTTATCGATGTATAAATTATCACTTCCGAGTGATGCAACTCCCTTTTGAAACGATTGATTTATTCCCTTAATGGCGGTTGACATCAATACAACTGAAGCTACGCCAATTATAATTCCGAGAGTAGTAAGCACCGATCTCGCTTTATTTGCTCTGATAGCTTTAAGAGAAATGATTAACCCTTCTTTCACTTCAAATAGAAAATTTTTCATCTGGTTTCCCGGTTAAAAATGTTTATTGCCATTTGGAACTAACCTTTCTTTAACAACTTCATCTTTCTCAATCAATCCATCACGCAGACGTATAATACGCTCTGCATGCTCGGCAATATACTCTTCATGAGTAACAAGAATAATTGTATTACCTGAACTATTAATTTCCTGGAACAAAGCCATTATATCCTCACCAGTCTTAGTATCAAGATTACCGGTTGGTTCATCCGCCAATATAATTGCGGGATTTGTCACAAGCGCTCGGGCAACAGCAACTCTCTGCCGCTGACCGCCGGATAATTCGTTCGGTTTATGTCTCATCCTATCTGCTAAACCAACATTTTCCAATGCGGCTTGGGCTCTTTCTCTTCTTTCCGCTGTGGGAACTCCCGCATATATCAAAGGCAGTTCAACATTGTGAAGTGCATCGGAGCGCGCCAGTAGATTGAACGTCTGGAACACAAAACCAATCTCCCTATTTCTGATAGATGCCAATTCATTATCATTCATCTGGCTTACGTTTTGACCTTTGAAGTCATATAATCCTTTAGTAGGAGTATCCAGGCAGCCGAGTATGTTCATTAGAGTGGATTTACCTGAACCGGACGGTCCCATGATTGCTACATATTCATTCTTATCAATCCTGATTGAAACATCGGCAAGCGCATGTACCTCTTCCGTACCAACTTGATATATCTTCGCAATATGTTCGATATTAATAATATTCATTTTAATGTTACCTTAATTACTTGCATTTGTTGAATCTGCTTCTGCTTCACTTTCCTTATTATTGCCTTTTCCTTCTCCTTTTTTGTCCTTCTTAGGTAACATTATCTTAGAGCCATCTTCCAACTCTTTCGATACTGCACGATATGGACCGGTGACAACTTCCTCGCCGCCTTCTAAACCTTCTGCTACTTCAATATATGTATCATCACTGATACCTGTTTTGATCTTAGTTTGTTTCACAGAATTTCCGTCAACAACAAATACAACCTCTTGTGGTTTACTTCTTCTTTTAGGTTTATCTTTTTTCATTTCACCATCTTTTGGCTTATCCATTCTAGCAGTAACTGCTTGTATTGGAACTGTTACAATATCGTATTTTGTTTCAGTTTCAATATCCGCGTCACAGGACATTCCCGGTCTGATTTTACTATCCGGATTAATTAAACTAATTCTTACTTCAAAATTAACAACTTCATCCTGAGAGCCGGCACCAGTTGTTTTTGCACTGTTGCCTATCTGCGAAACCAATCCTATAAACTTCTTGTCACCGAAAGCATCGATGTCGATATTAGTGGTATCGCCAATACTGATTAGAACAACATCATTCTCATCAACCTCAACTCTAGCTTCTATTTTCGATAAGTCGGCAACAGTCATTAAATGAGTACCCTGACTGAATGAACTTCCAAGCACACGCTCACTTAATTCAACATTGAGAGTAGTGATTCTTCCATCTATAGGAGAATAGATAGCGGTTTTTTGTAATTGCTCTTCCGCGTCTGCTAACCCGGCTTCAGCTTGCTTCACTGAAGCTTTCTGTGATTCATATTGTCCTACATTCTGTAAATAATTTGACTTCGCTGTTTCCAATTCCTGCTCACTCGCAAGATCTTTTTGAAATAACTCTTTAATTCTTTTATAATCAGCTTTAACTTTCTCCAAAGCCGCTTCCCTTACTTTGAGCATAGCTTTCGACGATTCTAAAGTTGCAGCAGCTCTATTCCTTTGAGCAATGTACTGCACCGGTTTAATTCTGATAAGTAATTGCCCTTTTTTAACAATGTCGCCTTCTTTAACCGGAAGATCAACGATCTCCCCAGTTACTTCCGGTCTTAATTCAACTTGATACTCGGGAAAAATTTTACCAGTTGCAGAAACAACTTGTGTTATCGTTCTTTTCTCAGCTTTCTCAGTCTGTACAGAAATTATCTTCTCCTTCTCTCCGCTCGTTATCACTAGCACCACAATAATAACAAGCATTAATGCCAAAGCGCCAAATATGAAAAGTTTCTTTTTCGAACTTTTACCTTTTCCTTTCCCCATTATCTTATTCTCCTTTATCGGTATTAATTTCGTATTCTTTGTAACCTAATTTTCCAAGACTGTTCAACAGTGTCTTTCGCACACTATGGAAATTGAATTCCGCATCAATTCTGGAACTCAATGCATTTTGATAATCTCTATCAGACTGAAGTACTTCCAAGAATGTGCCGGAACCAAGACTGTATCGTTCATACTGCACCCTTCTATTCTCAGTAGCAGATTGAACTGTTTTGATCGCGACATCAAGAGCCTTCTTAACTGCTATAAAATCTAAAAATCCTTGTTTTATCTCTATTTTTATTTTCCTCTTCAATGCTCTTAAATCCTCTTCGGCATTGTAATAATTGATCTTAGCATACTGAACAGAGGTTTCTGTATTCCAATTTGAAAATATCGGGAAACTCAAACCTAGATTCACTCCCCACACCCTTCTGTTAAATAACTCTTCAATTGCCAGAGAAGTAGTAGAAAAATTATATCCTCCGGTTACACTAGGCCAATAGTTTCCTTTAGCAATCGTAATTCCTTTATCGGTACTTTCTACAATTTTTTGTTGTCCTCTAAAATCGGTTCTGTGCATTAATGCATAATCGACCATGGACTTAACATTATCGAAGTCCTTACTGTAATCATTAATATTCGAAGCATCAACAGTATCAATTTTGCTCACAAAATTATAGTCTTGCAGAACATCTAAAGAGAGATAATCAATAAGAGTATTTTGTGATGCGTCAACTTGATTTTGGACTTTAATAACTTCAACTTCTGCTGTACCTGACTGTACCTGCTGCGCATATAAATCGGCAATCGGCGCAGAACCCAATTTATTTCTTTCGGAAATTGTTTCTAATAATTTTTGGTTATACTTTAGATTCTCTTCCCGAACTTTGAGCAGTGCTTTGTTTTTCAATATTGTATAATAGAAGATGATCGTCGTTTGGACAATATCTCTTTTCATTTTATCAAGACTAAATTCAGCGGCTTCATATTTGTTTTTTTCAGATGATATGTTAGCATAATTAGCCAGACCATTAAACAACACTACAGACCCACCAGCACCAATATTATAATTCCTTGTTTCTATACTTGTCGGTGGTATAACATATGGGTTTCCATTGTTATCCAGCTGTGTACCGCCCGAATCCTCTACTCGTCTCCAGTCCCAACTTGTTCGAAATCCAAAAGTAGGGATCAAATTGCCATACGCAGATTTTACGGAAGCTTTATTACCAACTAGATTATTTTTGGCTTTAACCAATGCACTATTACGTTGAAGGGCTATTTGAATTGCCTGTTCTAAGGTTAGTTCGGTCTGTGCAAATGATGATGTTGTGATTAACATACTTAGCATGAGTATCACAATTTTCTTCATAATATCTCCATAGTTTAATCGTTTAATAAAATTTTTTATTAATTCACAATAGTTTGGACGAACGATGTACAACAAAAGTTACAAACTTAAATAAGTTTTTTACAAAAATTATTTGGAAATGAAATTGAAAGCTAATAATTATTTATCAGAAATATAGACGGAATTAAAATCCAACTGATAGAATCAGATTAAAAACTTATCAACTAACCGTACGGTTTGCTGGAAAATCAAAATACTTAACTTTGAATAATTCTTTTTCGGTACTTTTCTTTGCTGTTTTAAATTGTTCATTTTTTGGTGAATCGGGATTGAACTACTCTATCAGAACCAGCAGTTTGCAGTCATCATTCAAATTCTGCTGTAAAGTAAACTGATCTTGAATGTTCACTGCTTTCACTTTACATTCGGAATTTCTCAATGCAGGGAAATCGATTAACTCTGCATTTACAAGTTCAGATTTTGAAGGAGAAATATTCCATGTATCAATATACAAAAGGAATGATGAACTGCCCTTTAGAAAAACATCAAAATCTAATGGCACTGCAGTTGTGTTCTGGACTAAAAAAGAAGCAAATCTAACACCCATTTTTGAAAAAATAGTATTTCGTTTGTCGTCAATACTATCTAGGGGACTTACATCTTTATATGCTCTTGAGGAATTATCACCATAAAGATTTAATTTTTTGCTTGCACTGGTTTGTTCTACAACTCGTGGATATTCAAGCGGAATATAATCTAAATATTCATCACGAGGAATTGCCTGTACTAATACAAAGCTTTGGCAAACCAGCGTAGCTAATAAGAAATAGATATAAAATTTACTCATAAAATAGGATTGATAATTTTACTTTATAATCAAGGTAATTATTTGTTACATAATTAAAAAGTAATTTATCGTAAAAATTTTGAACATTTATCAAAATAATATTGTATAATTATTGTAGTGTTGGTTATAATTATTCACCTCCCCAAAAAAAATCAAAAATAATCCGGAGGTAAAAATGAAGTACAGAACATTTTTTAATCTGCACTTTAACAAATTACTTAAACCGCTTTTCTCAGTTGTTTTCATTTTCTTGTTTTTTTTAAACTGTTCATCTTCTGATCAAAACTTGCAGGTTTCAGGCTTCCGATTTACATATGATGGTAATAATTATTTTATCAGATCAATCTATTGTCCTAATAATTCGGAATCATGTAATTATTTAATTGGGCAAAATTTTGAAGCAGTAGATTTCAATCAAGATCGTGTGATTGATAAGATAGTCAAAGGTAATGTTGCAATTCATGAAGCTCAAAAAATTTACAGTTACGCCCTTAACTTCCTTGAAAAGCAAAACAAGCTAAGTGTAATTAACAAAGAAACGGAAAAATTTCAGTACACAATTAAAAGACCTTATATAGTTTTTCAAATAACCAGTTTTCATCATGAAAAAGAGAATCCATTCAATCAATTCAGAATCGTTCAAAAACGCGGAGATTCTCAACAAGATATTTCCTTATTTAACGACTTAAAAGCTGACGGAAAGTTGGATGAAAAATTAAAAGGAACTTTTTCGATCGATGATGCACAGAAATATTATAAAGAGACAATTGACGAAGGAATCAGAGCAAATCGAATTGTCGCTGCCGATAGTTTAATTAGGGTGAAATGATCTTAGATGTTCCTAAAGAATTGAGTTATCCTGAATTTAAAAATTGATCCTTAATCTTCATAAGATAAGCTAAGGCTTCTTCATAGTTATTTCCAATTTCTCCATCTAAAATTGCTTCTTCAATTGCCGATTTAATTTCACCCACAGTCTTAGAAGGTGGAATGTTGCAGATTTTCATTATATCTTCACCACGAACCGGTGATTGGAATTCCCTTAATTTATCTTTCTCTTTTACATCTCGGACTTTTTCCATCACTTTATCGTAATTGGCTAAATAGCGTGTTACCTTTTCGGGATTCTTACTGGTGATATCTGCCCGGCAGAGAATGATCATATCTTCAAGGTCCTCACCAACAGCAACAATAAATCTGCGTATTGCCGAATCGGTAACATCATCGGAAATCAAAGCAATTGGACGAAGATGAAGCCGCACGAGCTTACGAACATAATCGAGTTTTGAAAACGGAAGTTTCATTGTTCTGAAAATATGCTTCATCATCCTCGCGCCAAGTTCTTCATGCCCGTGGAATGTCCACCCGACTTTCTCATCAAATCTCTTTGTCATTGGTTTTGCAATATCGTGAACCAACCCGGCAAATCTGAGCCAGATATTATCCGAGACTTCAGCAATATTATCAACAACTTGGCAAGTATGGAGGAATACATCTTTATGATGAAAATCTTTTCTCTGCTCAACTCCGCCAAGATTGGCGACTTCCGGAAATACATACTTCATTGCACCGGAGTCGTAAAGGAGTCTTAATCCTACGGAAGGTTTGGGGGAACCTAATATTTTCATAAACTCATCGGTGATCCTTTCTCTTGAAATTATTTCCAATCTGCCCGCCATTTTGGAGGCAGCTTCAAATAGTGAATCATCCAATGTAAAATTCAACTGCGAGGCAAATCTGAAAGCCCGCATTATCCTAAGCGGATCGTCACTGAAGGTCTGCTCGGGATCAAGCGGAGTTTTGATCAATTTGTTTTCAATATCTTGAATACCGCTGTATTTATCAATTATCTCGGCAAAATTGGATTTGTTTAATGATAGCGCAATTGTATTTATCGTAAAGTCCCTTCTGTTGATATCATCATCAAATGAACCGGTCTCAACTGCAGGATTACGGCTGTCGCTTGAGTAAGATTCTTTTCTTGCACCGACAAATTCAAAATCGATATTTTGATAATTAAAATGTGCTGTTCCAAATGTTTTGAAAAGACTAACAGTTTGAACTCCCAACCTCTCGGCAAATTTTTGTGCGAATTCAAGTCCGTCGCCGATAACAAGAATATCAATATCATCTAACTCACGTTTTAGTATTAGATCCCGGATATATCCGCCAACAACGTATATCTCAACGCCCATCTCCTCCGCAAGTTTCGATGCTTCGGCAAAGTATTCTCTTTCCGCAATATGTCGCTTAATATCGGTCAATTATAGACACTGAATTTAGTTTCTGATAATATTCTATCTTTATTTTTAAGGATCCACTCAATTTTATCTTTATTAGCTTTTAAAATACTAATTCTAAAACTTTCTTTACATTTCTCAATGCTTAAATCTGCAAAGTGAAGAGCTCTGCTAAACTTGTAATTTTCGTAAAAATATTTGGATAAAACAAATGCCGTATTACTTGATATCTTTTCATCCAAGTTAATTTTTTTATTTAAATACGATTCAAAAATATCACTGCTTTCGTTCAATTGCTGTGATAGTCTAACCATTATCGGAATTGACGGTTCAAATAATTCATCATCATTTATTCTCTTCAAGATCGAATATTTATCAAAATCACTTCCTTTTATATAATCAGCACCAAGCTTTTCATTTATGGAGATCATTACCTTTCTTATCATTGCCAAATTATAGTAATTTATTGTAGGTTTCATATTTGCAAGAACTGTATAGACTGAATTAGCTTTCCTGACTTCGCTTGTCAATAAAAGCTGATCGCCGAACTGAAGCAAAGCGCTGAAGTAAGAAGAAGTTCCCTCATAATCTTTTAGTGATTTCTCAAGCAATTCTTTAGATTCCCCTTCCATCCCTAACTTTGTATTGCAGTATATAATTCCAACCAAAGCAGAGTATGAGTTTGAGTATGAATAAATCTCACGAAATTTTTTCTTTGCTGAATAATAATCTTCATGTGAGTATTTCTCCCAGGCATTTTTTAAACCATTTGCTACTTCACGGGGACAAACTTTTTTGATCAGCGGTTTGTATCCGAAGAAATAGTTCGCCCTATTTTTATTGACCGGATAATTTAGCGAATCCAAATAACTGAAATACTCATCGCTTAACTGCTTCAGATTTTTCCCAATATGTTTCTGAAAATCAATATCCTGATAAATTTCATTTACTACTTTGATCCCATATTCATGAACCAAGTACTTAATGAACGAACCGGCATATATATATGAGAGCGATGAAGCGCTACCGAAGAAATTCAATTTTGAGAATAGACTTTCCAAGTTAATTTTGTAATCACTTTTATCTGCCAAGTATGCTAAGTAATCTATATCAAATCCTGAGTAATTATTTTCCATTGCCATAGCGTAACCCTCTAGAAGCGCGAAGTTAAAGCCTGGTGTTATCTTTAATATCGTGCTCCCGATCTCGGCTGCAAAGGTATGGGTCAATTCGTGTTCTAACGTATTATCCAAAGTGTATTGATCGACGTAGATCTGCGACTGCCATGGCTTAGCAACATTAGCCGCTTTTGTACCGAATAATTCCCGCTTCTGATCACCGTTCTCAAAAATGAATGAGGTTATTATATTACTTGGCGCTAAGTTTGTTTTTTGCTTAAGCGCTTGATAGTAATACTCGTGTTCAAGTACAAATAACCGTTTTTTATCAATATTAACGTTGATGGGATAAACTATTTTATAATTAGGACTTAGGGTTTCTCCCTTTAGTATCTTTTCAATACTGTTACTAGTTGATGCAAATCCTAAAAAGGGTTTCAAAAAAATCCAAAATATAGCAGTAATTGTAATACTGGAAAGGAAAATATATCTCTTAAAATTCTTTTTATTCCCGATCTTTATCGTGAAGTATAAGAGAATTGAAAAGAAAATTATATTCAAGGATCTATAAAACAGCAGAGTATTTGAAATAGAAATTTCTTCATCGTATATAGTTCCCGGGAAAAATCCTATAACCGGATTATAAAAATATATCTGCGGATTAAAGTAAAACTCTAAGATCGGAATGATCACAAACAATAAAAACGATGAGATAAACAGAACGTAAGAAAATTTTTTACTGATAAAGTATGAGAATACTCCACAGACAAATCCGAAATAAAATGCAGGTATGGTAATAACCAGATAGAATATTATTCCGTCACATATCGGACATTGCTGAAAAAGTAGATTAAATAAAATTGAAATTATTAACGGTAAAAAAAGCAGCCATAAATACAATTTATACTTGGTTATCATCATCGGCAACAGCACACCGATATTTTTATATTTCCTTAACAGATAAACAGTTAGTAATCCGGATGAGATAAAAAGGATTATAGCCGACAATGCAGAAAATTCAAAATTAAGTGTGCTTACTAATGGTAATGTCTGGAAGAACAATGAGATCAGAACTATAACAATTAATATTATAGAAGGAAATGTTTTCAAGTATTTTAACTTTTCAAACATTAAAATTCCGTGGTTGGTACTCTTGTAATACTTGCACCCAACGAACTCAATTTTTCTTCTATCTTCTGATAACCTCTGTCAAGATGATAAATCCTGAGAACTTCGGTTGTACCTTCTGCTGCCAGTCCCGCTAATACAAGTGATGCGCTAGCACGAAGATCAGTGGACATTACCTTTGCTCCCCTTAATTTTTTCACACCTCTAACAATTGCACTATTATTAACCAGTTCAATAGATGCTCCCAATCTGTTTAGTTCCGGGACATGATTAAATCTATCTAAATAAATTGTATCGGTAACCGTAGAGGTTCCATTTGCCAATGTCATATAAGCGATCCATTGTGCCTGCATATCTGTTGGAAATCCAGGATAAACCGCCGTGGAAACATCAACGTTTTTTATCTCTAAATCTTTTGAGTTAATATTGATTATATCATTGTTAATCAATATCTTAGCACCACTGTCTTGAAGTTTCGATAAAACAGAATCTATGTGAAAACTATTCTTGTATTCGATCTCTATTTCACTCTTTGTAATAGCACCGGCTATTAACAATGTGCCGGCTTCAATTCTATCGCTGATTATTTCGGAATCTGCATGAGTAAGTTCATCTACGCCTTCAACCTCAAGCCTACTTGTTCCTATGCCTTCAATTCTTGCTCCCATCTTAACGAGGTATTCACATAAATTAGTGATTTCCGGTTCTTTTGCAGCATTTTGCAATAAAGTTGTACCTTTAGCCATCACTGCTGCCATTAATGTATTCCCTGTTGCTCCCACAGAAGATATATCAAAATTGATGAGTGCTCCGTGCAGTTTGGAAGCTCTTGCGATAATATCTCCGCCTTCAAGTTCTATGTCTGCTCCCAATTTTTTCATTGCCTCAAGATGCAGATTTATCGGTCTTGGACCCCAAGCACATCCGCCAGGCATCGAAACTTTTGCATAACCATATTTTGCAAGCAACGGACCCAATACATAAACCGAAGCTCTCATTTTCTTTACATGCTCATATGGAGCATGCTGGCTTATTATATTGTTTGTATCTAAATTGATATAATGCTCCCTGTATTCTGCTTCTACCCCTATATGACGCAACAATTTTATCATTGTAAAAATGTCGTTTACTTCAGGCACATTGGTTATAACATTCATACCGTTATTCAATAGCGTTGCAGGCATTATCGCTAACGCTGCATTTTTAGCACCGCTTACTTTTACTCTGCCAGATAATTGATGTCCCCCTTCTATTACAAATTTATCCAATTACATTTCTCCTCGTTTTAATTCCACAAATTTCCCGTTATCTCCTACCAAATAAATATTGTTTTTTAACCCAACTAATATATCATTCCAATTATTAAAATATTTAGGTTCTACAAGACTCCAATTTTCTCCGAGATCTTTTGATGTTAAAACAGTCCCATGATTTCCAACGATAAGTATAAGGTCTTTGTTAATAAACCTTACTTTGTTCAATGCGCTATTGGAAATACTCTTAAGTAATTGCCAGTTATCTCCGCCATCAGTCGTTTTCAAAACGGTTCCGCCTCCGCCTACAATTAAACCTGTATTATCATCAAGAAAAGAAATGGATTTTAAGTACTTATTTGTATTCGATTCAATTTCACTCCAAGTCATTCCCAAATCGTCAGTTCTTATAATAGTTCCATTCATTCCGACGGCAAAACCAGTTTTGTTATTTACAAATTGGAAATCAAACAAGGAATTAAAATTGCTTTCGTGAATACTGCCCCACTTATCCCCTTCGTCTGAATGACGTAGTATAATGCCCTTATTTCCAACAATTATTCCTGTCATGTGATCATTGAAGTCAACACCGAAAAAGGTATAATCCTCGCTTGTAACTGATTGAGTTACAAAACCTCTATATGGATTACCACTTATACATGTTGAGTTTTCCCCCACAATATAATATTCTCCGCTTGTAGTAATGCAACAATCTGTGAAGTTTACTCTCTCTTTAAAACTTTCTTTTTCCCAAGTCTTTGTTCTGCTGTCATATCTCACAACCAATCCCGAGTCCCCGACTATTATTCCTCCAGCGCCATTAAGATATCCTGATTTGAGAGATAGCCCTGTTCCAAGAACAATAGCTTCAGAAAAAACGAGACTTGAATCAATATCCAATTGAGTTATTTTAGCGACATTACCATCCTCAAAAACTGAATATCCTCTATTCTTCATAAAATCTTTAACTTGAAAGAATACAAATACTACCAGAGCCAAAAAAATTATTATTAGAAATGAAAAACCAATTATAGATTTTTTCCGCGATAAAATTCTTTTTCTCTTTTTGTGTTCAAAATATTCCGATTCCGATTCTTTTATGAACTGATCTAAAAAATGGAAAGCAATAATTGTTTCATTACAAGATTGATAACGCTTTGTCGGGTCTTTACTTAGCAATCTTCCTAGAACCCTATTCAGTTCGGCGGATAATTCCGGTGTGGTTTCGAAGACCGGGATCACTTCTTTATGCAGATGACCATCCATTACATCAAATTCATTCTGACTGAAAAACGGAGGAAGACCAGTAATCATTTCATAAACAGTGCATCCAATTGAGTAAATATCGGTTAGAGGAGTTATTGGCTGACCTTTGATCTGCTCGGGACTCATATAATAAATAGTTCCAATTCTTGCACCGGTCTTTGTTCTAGGTTTATCTTCGTATAGTGACTTCGATATTCCGAAGTCCATTATCTTTACTATTCCCTCACTGTTTACAATGATATTAGAAGGTTTAATATCTCGGTGAATGTATCCTTTGGAATGCGCATAACCAATTCCTTCCAGTAACTGTAAGGTGATATAAACTATATCGTAAATATGCAGGCGTTTGTTTTTTAAAATTACTTTTTCAAGACTTTCGCCCTCTACATATTCCATTACAATTGCAAACTGATTATCAAACTCTAAAAATCCGTAAACAGTTACAATATTCGGATGCAGTAACTGCGCATGATTACGCGCTTCGCTTCTGAATCTTTCTATTACGTGAGCTTTGTTTGCAATTTGAGATGAATTGAGAACTTTGATCGCAACTTTTCTGTTCAGCTTCTCATCAATCGCTTCATAGACAACACCCATTCCGCCTTTGCCAAGAACCGAAACTATTTGATAATTCTCTATTTTTTTCCCGATCAAATCGTTCATTTAATATTTGAATGATTAAATAATTAAATATAGCAAATAATTTTATGATTGTAGATAAGTAAATCAAAATGAAGTTAAATTTGATTTATGCAACAGGAACATAAAAAAAAGTTCTTTAATGATAAACTTATCGGTTAAACCTAATCTATGCATTAGAAGAATATATGACAGTAGTTGGATCAAAATGATCCGGATAATTCCGTTCTAACTTAATCGATGCCGGTTTGCTCTCTTTTTTGTTGGGTCAATATGATCATCCCGATGGACTACTAAAAGTCTTTACTAACAAAACTAGTTAAAAGAAAACTATATAAACTAGCACAGCAGTTACAGCAAAATAAGGTATCGAATATTTATGAAAATCTATCCATATCTTTTTTGTATTTACAAATCTCATTGCTATGATATTGGCAAGAGAACCGATAATAAATCCATTTCCGCTTACATTTACCCCGTAAGCAATTGCGAACCAATCGTTTGAAAACTTCGACATAAAAATACTTGCCGGTACATTGCTGATAATCTGGGCAGAAAATAAGGAGAGTGTGAAAACTGATCCCGGATCCTGCAAATCAAACTGTGTAATAAAACTTGATACGAACGGGATTTGACTAACGATATGAAAATCTATGAACATAATTATAAACAAAAGAATGAGCAGCCAGTCCACCCTTAATAAAATATTCTTGAAGAAAAACAGATAGATAAAAAATATAACCACCAGAGCAAAAAAAGAAAAACTAAACTCAACAGAGATCACACACAGAAGCAAGAGAGGTATGGATAGATAGAACAATCTTTTATTTAAGACGGTTCCTCTATCAAATTCTTTTATTGATAATTTTTTTGAGGGAAATATAATCAGACTAAAGAGAATAAGAAAAATAAATAATACGAAAAAAAGAGGTAGCATTTTAACAACAAAACTTACAAAGGATATATCCCACTGATGCCATAAAAATAAATTCTGCGGACTTCCAATTGGAGTAAGCGCCGCGCCTACATTGACAGAAATAGCTTCGAATATTACCAATTTCTGTAAATTGTTTTGTAAATATGTCTGGAAGGTTAGGGTCAGCGGCACAACTATAAATAAAGCAATGTCATTTGTAAAAAACATCGATAGTATCGAAGATAATATGATGAGTGTAAGCGCTAACTTTTTTTCGTTGTCAATTTTATAAATTAACCTTTCAGTTATTTTTATAAAAAATGAACTTTCTTTTATTGCGGTTGTTGTGATCAATAATGAAATTAAAACCGTTATTGTTTTCCAGTCAATAAATTCAAAATAATCTTTTATTTGAGATGGATATATGAATGCCAAGAACATCAGAAGAATGAGAAACGGTAAGAATATATAATTGTTTTTATTCAATACTGACTTAACCATAAACACCTTAGCAGTAATTTTGCTATTGCTAACTTACATAATATATTTATTTTTTTTCAGTTGAGATTTTTTGATTAGTACTTTTAAGCCAAAAGGTTATCATCCCAAATTCCAATTAAGGTGGGATTACCCATATTTCACGCAATAGTTGAGTGTTTTGTAACTTCAAATTTATTCTCTATTGCATAATCTCGGTTTAATTTTAATCATCATTCTTTTAGAATTTATTTATAACTATGAAAGCATTTTAATATATTGATAATGGAAAATTTAAATAATTATTTGGAGCTATCATGGAAGCTTTTACAGGATTATCAATTGTAATTATTATAGCAGTTGTTCTATTCTTAATACTTTTTACCTATTTTGTACCGGTCGGGTTATATATAACCGCTTACTTTTCCGGAGTAAAATTAAAAATATTCAAAGACCTTGTTGGAATGAGGTTGCGAAAAGTGTCACCTTATATTATTGTAAGAAGTCAGATATCCGGGGCGAAGGCAGGAATTGAACTAGACACTTCCCTGCTAGAAGCACATTACTTAGCAGGCGGAAACGTTGTAAACGTCGTCAATGCTTTGATATCTGCAAGCAAAGCCGATCTTGAACTTTCTTTTGAGAAAGCTGCCGCTATTGATCTTGCAGGAAGAAATGTTCTTGAAGCAGTGCAGATGTCGGTACTTCCCAAAGTTATTGAAACACCTTTAGTTTCAGCAGTCGCAAAAGATGGTATTCAGCTTAAAGCAATTGCAAGGATTACCGTCAGAGCAAACCTCGAGAGATTAGTCGGCGGTGCAAATGAAGCCACTATTCTTGCCCGTGTCGGCGAAGGGATTGTTTCTACTATCGGTTCAAGCAATTCCCATAAAGATGTGCTGGAAAATCCTGATTCTATTTCTAAAGTTGTGCTTGCAAAAGGTCTTGATTCCGGAACTGCGTTTGAGATTCTTTCAATTGATATAGCAGATGTCGATGTAGGCACAAACATCGGAGCGATACTTCAGACAGACCAAGCAGAAGCTGACTTAAAAGTTGCGCGAGCAAAAGCAGAAGAAAGAAGAGCTGCAGCTGTAGCTCTTGAACAGGAAATGATAGCCGAAGTTGCCAAAATGAAGGCTAAAGTTGTTGAAGCCGAAGCTGAGATTCCACTTGCAATGGCTGATGCATTCAGAAATGGAAATCTTGGTGTAATGGATTACTACAAAATAAAAAATATTCAATCCGATACTGATATGAGATCCTCAATAGCAAAACCTGACAAAGATAAAGAGACCGGCGATGGAAAACCTAGTTGATTATCTAATAGTTCTGTTTTTCGTAATTAGTCTTTTGTCATCTTTCTTTAAGAAGAAGAAAAGAAAGACTGCTCTTGCTGATAGAACAATGCAGCATCCGACAGCAAAATTACAGAGAGAAAATATTCAGAAAGATAAAATAGCTGAAAATAAAAATCGAACTCAAAAGAAATCTCCTTTCGAGGATATGCTCAAAGCAATGCTCGAAGTACCCGAACCGGTTGTTGAGGAGAAAAAATCGGAAGTTGATACTTATTACGAAAAAGCTTTGAAGAACTCTGCTATGATGGAAAAAGGGACTTACAAAGAGGAAACTAATTCTGTAGTAGAAGATGCTTCCCTAAGTACAAGTATAGAATATCAGGAAATTCAAAATACATACCTGAGTACTATTGAAGAACACCATAAAAAACATAGTAATAAAAAAGCAATGAAGATCAGAAAAGACTTACTTAATAATCAGTCTATTAAAGAATATATAATAATGGGTGAAATATTAGATAAGCCTTTGGCATTACGGGAATAATGGCAAAAAAATATACACTTAAAAGAATAAACAAAACGGGCATTCAAAAACCGACAATTGATGAAGCCCGTTTTTCTATTAATTACCAGCACGAATTGAATCATGCTCAATTTGAAGCTGCCTCTGCTGTTGAAGGTAATTACTTAGTAATTGCCGGTGCAGGAACAGGAAAAACGCGAACGTTGGTCTATCGTGTTGCCAGATTGATAGAACTAGGATACGATCCGAAGTCTATTCTTCTTCTTACATTCACAAGAAAAGCTGCCAGAGAGATGATGGGTCGTGCAGCCCAGCTTTTGGATAACAGATGTTCAAGAATAAACGGGGGAACTTTTCATTCTTTTGCAAATTTAACGTTGCGTAGATATGCCAAGTCAATCAATCTTGATTCCTCCTTTACTATACTTGATCAAGGTGACAGCGAAGATGTGATAAATCTTATCCGCGGTCAGTTGGACTTGGCTAAGCTGAAGAAGAGATTCCCGAATAAAAAAACGATCCTTAGGATTCTAAGTCTCAGTGTTAATACATCAAGAACAGTGGAGGATATTCTAGATAGCGAGTACCCGCACTTCGCTCAATATTCTGATAAGATAAAGGAAATAAAAGAACTCTACGAAAAATATAAACGCAGCAATAGCCTTTTGGATTATGATGATCTGCTCATCTATCTCCTTGAATTCCTTACGCACAAAAGCGGCGCTGCAAAGCTATTATTATCCAACATAAAGTTTATTATGGTTGATGAATACCAAGATACGAACAAACTCCAAGCAGATATCGTAAAAGCTCTCTCAACTTTTAATAACAATGTAATGGTTGTCGGCGATGACTCACAATCGATCTATTCTTTCAGGGGTGCGAGCTTTAAAAACATAATCAACTTCCCTTCTCTCTTTCCCGGATCAAAATTAATTATGCTGGAAGAGAACTATCGCAGTACACAGGAGATATTGAGTTTTGCAAATCACATAATTGATTTTGCTGTGGAAAAATATCCGAAGGAACTTTACACACGGATAAAGGACGGAGAACTACCCGCAATAATTTCTGCCGATAACGAGAATATGCAGTCTCGTTTTATTGTTGACAGAGTTTTGGAATTACGCGAAGAAGGCGTTCCGCTTAATGAGATCGCGGTGTTGTTCCGTTCATCGTATCACTCGTTCGATCTGGAGATTGAACTGAACAAAGCGAATATTCCCTTTATCAAATTCGGCGGAATGAAATTTGTTGAAACCGCTCATGTAAAAGATGTGCTTGCATTCCTAAGGATATCAATGAACCCCAGAGATTTTGTTAGCTGGTATCGTGTTCTTCTTCTACATGAAGGTATAGGTCCGAAACGTGCACAACTAATAATGAACGAGCTGGCATCTGTCGATCTAAAGAATGTTGACCTCACGAACAGCATAACTAATAGTAAATTTCATTCTAAAATTGTTGGGCTGCTGGAGATAATTCAGAACTTGAATAAAAATTATAAACTTCCGGCGGATAAAATTGAGTTGATACTCAGCTATTACAATCCGCTGTTCAAAAGTAAGTACGATGATTTTAACAAGCGGAAAAAAGATCTGGATGCTTTGATAAATATTTCAAGCAACTACGATTCAACCGAGACCTTTTTAGCTGACATGGCTTTGGAGCCGCCCCGGGACAGTGTTATTGATGTGAATGAAGAGGATAAGGAAGAAGAATATCTTACACTTACAACAATTCATTCGGCAAAAGGTTTGGAGTGGCACTCGGTATTTATAATGCATGCAATGGAAGGATTTTTTCCAAACTCGATGGCATATGATTCAATTGATTCCCTTGAGGAAGAGAGGAGATTAATGTATGTTGCCGTAACACGGGCAAAGCAGAATCTTTTTCTTTCTTATCCAATGAATGTTTTTGACAGAATGTCGGGCTATACTCTAGCCAAACCCTCCCGTTTCATTGAAGATGTTGGTGATGATTTAGCCGAAGAATGGACAATTAACGAAGAATTTTAAAGCTCTTTTATGACAATTTTATTTGCTATCATATTTTTGCTCACTATTATCTTTCTGATTTATTCTTTATTGATATACTCAGCTTTAAATAAGTTATTAAACCTTGAAAAATTAAATACAGCAGAATTAACTCTTTCCGTTGTTATAGCTGCAAAAAACGAAGCAGAGAATATCTCTTCATTAATCTCGGCGATTAAGAAACAAAGCTATCCAGCCGATTTATTCGAAGTAATAATTGTTGATGATAATTCAAGTGATAATACTTTTGAAGTTGTTAAAAAGAATATTGCCGGGCTTAGTAATTTTAAAGTAATTCGGGCAGAAGGGAAAAATTATCCCGCAAAAAAAGGAGCTTTGGATATTGGGATAAAGCATGCATCAAATCCCTATATCGTTATTACAGATGCTGATTGTATACCGTCTCCGGATTGGCTGAGATCCTTTGCAGGTAAGTTCGCGCAGGGAAATGACTTCGTTTTCGGAATTGCTCCTTACCGGCAAACAAAATCATTTGTGAATAAGATCGCC